>JAPUKM010000275.1 GCA_027295645.1 Chloroflexota bacterium
GTCGCCAGAGCGGCCAGCACAACGACCGCCATAGCCTGGCCAGTGGCTGACTTGTCAGCCTCGACTTCCTCGTACACCCCTACGTTCAGCCTGGCAGCACCGATCATGCGTTGAATCATCAGCGTTCCTCCTGAGGCCCGTTGTTGCTTGTTTCGAGCCCGCCTTCTGGTGCACGTGACGCAGGTGCAAGAGGGCGGGTGGTCCGGCGAGGTTTGATTGAAGTTTTATCCGGAGGATGGCCACACTTCCCGTAGAACCGTCTACCCTCTGTTTGGTGACGGATAGCGATAACGGAAGCCATATTTGCCCTTCACCTGCAAATCCGGCGGTGTCGCTTCCAGTTTGAAGAGACGTTTTGCATTGGTGTCTAGCATCATTTCGACCTCATCATCAGTGAAGCTGAACCCATACTTCGCCGCTGTCTGCGGAAGCTTCCGCCACCAGTCAATCAGATTCTTGTATCCAAATCCCCTGACCGAATTATCGCCCTGGAAGGCTGGCCCCGACTCCGTGTCCGTACCAAACAGGATTCGGTGAGCGCCCAGCGCATACTTGGCACGGGCCAGCATGGTGACAATGGTCTCCTCAGCGTTGAACGCATTCAAAGGGAAGAGACTGGTTCGTGGGTCCCTGGGTATTCCTGTACCTTGGATCCAGACATCTATTTGAATGTAGACGTTGGGATTATTCATTGCTACAAGGATGCTCTCTTCAAACCATTCGAGCTTTGCGTGTCCAGCATGGAGCAGGACCATCTTGAGGTCAGGAAAATCGCAGAGCACATCGTTCAACTGCAGGGGCTGTGAGAACCTGGCATACCTATAGCCACCCCCAGAATTGAACTGAGTACAACTCAGGACCGGGAGGTCATTGTCTAGACAGAACTCATAGATAGGAGATAGGCGCGGGTCCCAGGGGTAGTAGCCCATGGATGGTGCCATCTTGAGGCCCTGGAGGCCGTGTTCCCTAATACCACGTTTGAAGATCTCCAGAGAGTTTGTCCTCCTTGGGTCCGGTCCCGCCATAGCTATGATGCGTCCGGGATACTTCCTCTGTAGCTCCCCCAGGTGCTGATGCTTCTCCTCTATGGAGAGGGGGCTCTCTTCACCGAAGGTGAGATCATAGTCCACAGGGAGGCATACGACGGCCTCAACTCCCTGGTCATCCATATTGCCGATGGTGTAGGTCCCGTCAGGGTCAGATATCCTGGACTCCTGTCTTGGATAGAGAGCCTCTGGGTCTCTGTCATACGGTGCGCTCTGGTGGGCCCATCGCATGCATATGTGCCAGGTCTGGCGTGTCGGGAAGTATTTTTTCTCGGGGGTGCCTGTGTAAAGGTGAACATGGGCGTCGACAACCATCGTCTCCTCCATCGTTATGTAGGAATCTGGTTTAGATTAGCGAGCCCCGGCTACTGTGATAGCCCATACCGCCATGAGCCATCGCATCGCTGGCCATGGGCCAGTATACACTGCGGCGGCTCGAATTGAGGTTTCAGCGGTTGGTCCTGTCGTTGATTCCGCTCGTCCTCTGGATTAACCTGTAGGTTCCTAGCCGGTCAGATGAGGAGGTCCCCATAGCCGACACAACCGGGAACAAGCGCCGATTCAGATTCGTGGCGGCGCTGCGCCACCGGCACTTCCGCATCTTTTACCTGGGCGTCTTGAGTGGTGACTTTGGAATTGAAATGCAGGTTGTCGCCCGTGGATGGCTCATGTACAACATAACGGGGTCTGTGTTCTGGCTGGGTATCGTGACCTCTGCCCTGGGGTTTAGTTCGTTCGCCGTAGCGCCGGTAGGGGGCCTACTTGCGGATAGGATGAGCAAGCGGACCGTAATGATTGCGGGCCGATGTGCCATTGCAGTGGACATGGCGTTGATGGGCATCGGCATTTGGGCGGGCATCATCAGCCCGTGGCTCCTGATAGGTGGCACCGCGATTCTAGGGCTCTCTCTGGGCTTTTCAAGCCCATCCAGATTTGCGGCAGTGAGCCAACTGGTGGAGCCTGAGACCCTGTTGAACGCCGTTTCCTTGAGCTCATCTACACGAAATATCACTCGGATCGCGGCGCCTGTGCTGGCGGGGTATATGATCAGAGTCTGGGGGGCGGATGCGGCCTACTTGGCGATAGCGATGCTCTATGTTTCTTCTGCTTTGGTACTGCTGGGTCTGCCCACGCTCTCTCCCCCGGATCGGACTGCTGCGCCCGTCCGCAGCTCCATCTGGAGTGATGTCGGCGAAGGGTTCAGGAGTATCAAATCCAGTGCCACGTTGAGTTTGCTCATAGCCGCTGCGATCCTGAGTAACGGATTTGGGGCTCCGGTCAACTTTCTTCTGCCTTTTTTTGCTGAAGATATCCTTCATGTGGGACCCGAAGGACTGGGATTTCTGACGTCAAGTGCAGGGGTGGGGTCGGTACTGGGGTTGGCATTCCTGGCGTCGCTAGGAGATTACCAGCACAAGGGCGCTCTGTTGCTAGCTGCGATCATCGGACTTGGAGTAGGTGTGGTGTCGTTTGGGTTCTCGACGACCTACTGGCTTTCTCTTGCACTCTTGGTTCCGATGGGATTCGCACAGACCTCACAAATGGTGTTGAACAACACCCTGCTGCTGGCCAACACTCCGGAGCGCGTGCGTGGGCGAGTGATGAGTGTCTTTCAGATGACCGGGTCAACGCTGTCCTTTACGATTGTACCAATGGGTGCCTTAGCCTTACTGGTTGGGGCACCGGTCATTGTTCAATTTTTCGGCGGGGCGTTGCTGGCCGGAGGGATCCTTCTAACCGCCGCCACACCGGTGCTGCGACGGCTTCGTTGATGGTGAGGCACGTGGTCCAGTACTCGGCGGCGCAGGAGGGTCGGTGATACAATCGCCCGATAGAGGGTCAAGGCGATACGTTGAGGCATGTGCCCTAAGGGGGTCTCGCCTATTCGGGATTTGGAGGGGATTGAAGTCATGGGACTGGTAGTGGATACTCACCAGCATATGATTGGCCAGGGAGACGCCAAGATGAGTCTGCGGAATTGGAGGGAGAGATGTCAGGACCACTGGAGGGCGTAAGGGTCATGGATGTTGGGACCGCGGGGGTGGGGCCATGGGCGGCGACACTCCTGGGGCTCCTGGGTGCGGACGTGGTTAAGATAGAGTCTCCCGCCGGAGACCGACACCTGTATCAGCCGCCGCTGCAAAAGGGCCTCTCCACCACCTACACCAGCCTGAACCTGAACAAGCGTGCGGCCATTGTGGACCTGAAGGACCCGGAAGCTTGGCCGGCCGTGGAGCGGATGGTGGGACAGGCGGATGTGATCATGGACAATCTGCGGCCCGGTGTTGTGGACCGGATGGGCGTGGGGTTTGAGGCAGCCCGGGAGGTCAACCCACGGATCATTTCGGCCTCCAGCCCGGCGTGGGGGGAGCAGGGTCCCCTCAGAGACCTACCTGCCTTTGACCCCCAAGTCCAGATGCTCAGCGGGTTCGCCAGCCTGAACGGAGCACGTGGAGGCAAGCGGGAGATGCTTCGCTACCCCCATCTGGACTTCAATGCATCCTGTTATTTCGCATCCACGATCCTGCTGGCGCTGCTGGCCCGCGAACGGACCGGGCAGGGCCAGCGCGTTATATCTAACCACTTCGGCAGCGCCATCACTTTGCAGACGAGCAATCTAGCGGAGTATTTCACAACAGGGAAGGTGCCGGAGCCGATGGGGAGTGGCTGCACTGCCACCGTTCCACACCAGTATTTCCGGTGCCGGGACGGCAGATACCTGGCCATCGGAGTGGAGACGGAGGAGCAGTGGCGGAGCCTCTGCAAAGCCATCCG
>JAPUKM010000276.1 GCA_027295645.1 Chloroflexota bacterium
CGGAATGTGCTCGTTATCGTAGACATCGTTAAATAACGCCTCTTTGTCCGCCTCCACATCCATAGCCGCTATAAACAGGTGATTTGCCTGGTGGAGCATAGTTCCTAACCTCCAGTAGCATTTGGTGCAAGCACCGTCACGGTGGGTTGGCTTCCAATGCCGGGCTCGCGGGGGCAGACGCACGCTCAAAATATCGGGAAACGCACCTTATCTCCGTCAATGGTTTGTGTCAAGAATATGCCAGCTGGCTATAATGACGGAGAATAGACATCACTTCGGGCGCTCTGACCTCTTGTGTAGTCACGGATTGAGAAAGGGGTATCATGCCAGACTACAAAATCACCGTAGGCAACGTTGAGATCACCTCTCTGTCCGATGGTGCGGGCGAAAACCTCATGGAGTCCGCCTTTCCCAATGTCTCCCCGGACGACTGGAAGCGATACCCCGACTATATCTCGCCCGAAGGCAAATTCCCGGTCAACTTCGGTAGCTTCATCATCCGCTCCCGGGGCGAGACCATCCTGGTCGACACCGGCGTCGGCCCCGACTTCCCCGGCCGTCTGCTGGACGAGCTCAAGACCAATGGGGTTGACCCAAACGATATAACCGTCGTCGCCATCACACACCTCCACTTCGACCACGTGGCCTGGAACATCACCATGGAAAACGAGAAGCCACGCCTGACCTTTCCTCAGGCCAAGTACTGGATCCCCAGGGGCGACTGGGAGCACTACCGCCAGCCGGAGGTGCTGGCCGACTCGCCCCATATCAAGACCACGGTGCTACCCCTGGAGGAGCTGGGCGCGTTGAGACTGGTCGACGGAGAGGATTCCATCACCAGCGAGGTCACCACCGTGCCCACGCCCGGTCATACGCCGGGCCACATGAGTCTCGCCATCAGCTCCCAGGGGCAGCGGGGATTCATCCTTGGAGACGTGGCCAACTTTCCCTTCCAGGTCCAGCAGCCGGACTGGAAGATGTCCTTTGACCTCGACCCGGACATGGCCTCTCGGACCCGCGAGGCCGTCCTGGAGCGGCTGGAGCGGGAGGGGGGCACCGTCGGCGGAGGCCACTTCACGCCCCCGAGCTTCGGACGCGTCCTGCGTAGCGAGGGCCGGCGCTACTGGCAAGTCCTATAAGTCGCCCTGAGCTGGCGATACCTGCTCCGCTTTCGTGGGCGGCTTCGCGAACAGGACCACAAAAGCGCTTATCAGGAACAGGCCCACAAGGACTTCAAACGCTCGGAAGTAGGTCCCCTGCGCGTCGTAGGCCATGCTGACCAGCACCGGTCCCAGCGCCACTGAGCTGGTGGTTATCGCCATCATGGTGCCCCGTATCGTGCCCACGAAGTCCCGGCCAAAGTAGTTGGCGATACCGACGCTCGTCAGCACCACTGTGCCGCCGATGTTCAGCCCGTAGACCACGCTGAAGAGAAAGAGCATGGGCGCGAACCCCAGGTTCAGGCCCGTGAGCAGGATGAGCAGCCCCAGGACATCCCCAAAGTAGGACGCGGCCATGCAGTACCGTACTGGGTACCGCTCCACCAACAGGCCCCAGATGATCCTGGCCGCCGCTGCCGAGATGGCCAGCGTGCCGAGCACTCCCGCTGCCACCGCACTTGAGAAACCCTCGTCCGTAATATAGCTGTAGTGGTGTATCACTACTGAAGAGGAGGGAAACCCTGCGATCACCTGCGCCGCCAGCAGAATCCACAGCGCCCTCGTCCTCAATGCCTCCTTCAGACGCCAGGAGTAGGCGGATTCCATATTTCCCTTTCGCTGGAATAAGGCTTGCACCTCCTCCCGGCTCTTGGCTCCGTCCGGCAGGAGACCCATGTCCTCCGGCTGCCGGGCCATCAGGAAAGAGAAGGGGAGCAGCAGGCCGAAGAAGATCGCGGCTATGACCAGCCAGGCGGCCTCCCAGCCACTGATCGCAATGACCACCCCGACCAGCGGGGCCAGTATGACGCCCGCCGCCACATTACCCATCGTGCCGAAGGCTATCGCCCTGCCCCGGAGCCGGATGAACCACTTGCTCACCGTGGCCTCGGTCACCACGCCTCCCGCGCCGGTCCCTCCGCTCAGACCCATCAGGCCGAACAGTGCGTAGAACTGCCATATCGTTACGACGCGGCTCAGGAGCAGCATCGCGATCCCACCCACTATCGCCGTAAGCATCATGAGGTAGCGTGGGCCGTGCCGGTCCACAAGACGTCCGAATACCGGTGATAATGCGGCCCCCGCATACGTGCGTACCGTCAGTGCCCCGGTCATGGCGGTGCGGCTCCAGCCCAGGCCCTCGGACATCGGTTTGATGAAGACACCAAAGGTGAAGGCCTGAATCCCTCCACCGGAGAAGGAGGCGAAAAAAGCAGCGGTTACTATGACCCAGCCGTAGAAGAAGGGAACGCGGTGGGAAACGGCGGTGCGTATATCCCGGTCAATAAATCTCGGCACTACCGCTTCCTTGGAGAGTCGATGCCACGGGGAGAGGGACTCGGCCCGATTGTAGTCTGATGCGTGAGCGTGTCAAGGGTGGAGTTCAACGTGATATAGTACCAGTTCGTGCGTCCCAGCATCACCAGTTGAGGGAGTCCATCATGCGTGCCGTGCTTGTGTACACATCGGATACAGGTCGCCGGTTTCAGATAGAGGAGATTCCCACGCCGGCTCCACGCCCGGACCAACTGCTCGTGCGGGTGGAGGCCACCAGCATCAACTTCGCGGACCTGAGCTATGGAATCGGCCGGCCACCTCCGGCCAACGAACCCTTCGTCCCGGGCCTCGATGTGGCGGGTACCGTCGAGGCCGTCGGCCCCCACGTCACCGGTTGGAAGAAGGGCGACCCCGTGGTGGCGCTGGTCAGTCGCGGGGCCTATGCTGAGTTCGTGCCGGCCAGGCCCGTCCTGGCGTGCTCTCCTCCAAAGGGCATGAGCATGCAGGAGGTCGCCTCAGTCCCCTGCGTTTTCCTCACCGCCTGGTACGGCCTCACCAAGTTCGCCGGCACAAAGCCGGGAGAGACGGTCCTGATTCACGCGGGCGGCAGCGGCGTCGGTGTCGCGGGCATCCAGATCGCGCGGGCCCTCGGAGCGCGGGTCATCACCAGTGCGGGCAGCGACGCCAAGCTCGCCAAGGCCAAGGAGCTGGGCGCGGAGGCGGGCGTGAACTACACCACCCAGGACCTGACCGCGGAGCTGCAACGTCTTACCGAGGGCCGGGGCGTGGACGTGGTGCTCGACCCGGTCGGCGGCCCCATCTTCGACGCCACCCTTCCAGCCCTGGCGACCGGAGGCCGTGTGGTGACCGCCGGCGGCCCTGCCGGCGCCCGCTCCGACCTCGACCAGGCCGCCCTCGACGCCAGGGGCCAGCGAGTCCTGCAGGTGGGGGTCTTCAACGACGCCGCCGAGGACACCGATCAGAGCGGCTGGACCCAACTCAAGGCCTGGTTTGAGGACGGGACACTCCGCCCGGTCGTGGACCGCATCCTCCCCTGGACACAGGCAGAGGCCGCCCAGCGCCTCCTGGCGGAGAGGGCGGTCTTCGGGAAGGTCGTCCTGACCGTAGGGGACTAGTCAGCCAGACTTGTTGGGAAAGGGGACATCCTGCCAAAGATCGAAAGGTGGTCCTGGTGGGGCCAGCCAGGACTACGGACGGCAGTCCGAGGGTTCCACTGGTAATAGATAGACCGGGCACATGAGTAACAGATAGGCGATGATAGGGAACCGCAGAGGACTAGTCAGCCAGACTTGTTGGGGAAAAAGGAACTACTAGTGTATTGCTTCTAACGCTTCGTTAGTCATCGCTTGGAGGTGCTTACCATGTAGGGGGAGTCCAGAGGGGATAACGACCCCCTCTGGTGGGGGAACTGGGGGACAGCCCCAGAAGCTTTTTCCTTCCCCTTCCTCGAAGAAGGAAGGGGACCAAGGGGGATGGTTCGGTACGGGGCAGATCGGCGGCGATGCGGTGCAATCGACTGTCCATTAGTAGCGACATTTCAAAAGCACTACACTGGATAACAGGTCCAGGTTAAAGCCTATCGCTAGGGGGACATCATGGCGAAGATCAAGTCAGCAGGGGAGATCACCTTCAAAATCAATGGTGAGCACACACCTGGCTACCTCGCGGTGCCGGAGGCCTCAGCCCCGGTCCCCGGCGTTATCGTCATCCAGGAGGTCTGGGGCCTGAACGATGATATCAAGCGGATCGCCCGCATGTTCGCGGAAGCAGGCTACGCCGCACTGTCGCCCGACCTCTACCACGGCAATGAGTCCGAAGAGATGGAGGAGGCCCGCAAGTTCGCTATGGCCATGCAGAAGGAGCGGGCCGCTCAGGACATCGATGCGGCTATCAAACACCTCAAGGCGCTTCCTGAAGTCCAGGGCAGTCCGGTGGCGATGATCGGCTTCTGCATGGGGGGTGGCCTGACACTGGAGACCGCCATCCGTGGCGGCGACATCGCCGTCGGAGCCTGCTTCTACGGAGGCACACAGACGGACCTCCAGCAGATTAGCCGCATCGGCGTCCCAATCTTCTGTGCATACGGAGCCGACGACCACCTAATCACCCTCGAACAGGTGGAGGGGATCCGTAAGGCCTTGGAGACCAGCAACATCGACCACGAGCTCCGGGTCTATCAGGGGGCAGGACACTCCTTCTTCAACGAGGTCAAGCCGGACTGGTACCGCTCGGGGACATCCCAGGAGGCGTGGGAGCATGTACGCGTCTTCTTTGACCGTGCGCTCCAGAAGCTGGGCACCGCAACGCCCACGTAATCGCCTTCCCAAAGGAGCCCAGCATGACCAGCGGCATCCTTCGCGCCTACGCCGACACGCAGTACGGCCAGGTCCATTACCGTCACCTGGGCCGGGGCCAGCCCCTCCTTCTCCTCCACCAGACCGCCAGCTCCTCCCAGCAGTTCGAGCCGATGATGCCCGCCCTGGCGTCCGGCTACCGCGTGCTCGCCCTCGACACCCCCGGCTACGGTATGTCCGATCCGCCTCCTCATCAGTACACCGTCGCCGAATACGCCCACTCCGTTGTTGCCTTCCTGGATACCCTTGGCATCGAGCGCGCATCGATCTACGGCCACCACACCGGCGCGGCGATCGCCTGCGAGGTTGCCGCCGCCTACCCGGACCGCGTCGACAGGCTGATAATGTACGGCCCCACCTATTGGGATATCCCCTCTGACGTGCTCGATGCCAGGAATAAGCCCCTCTCCTTGAAGGAGGACGGGAGCCACCTGACGGAGATGTGGGAGGATATCACCGGGCGCATCCGGGAGGGTCTCTTCCCCACGCCGTACTCCAAGGAGGCCCTGGATACAATTGAACGAGAGGTCCTGTGGAAGCTCATGGCCGGTGAGCGGTATAGAGAGGCCTACCACGCCGTCTACCGCTACAACATCCTGGAGCGGCTACCGCTTATCGAAGCGCCCACCCTCGTCCTGGGCGGCGACCAGGACACCCTGCGAAGCGCCGTGGAGCCCGTCGCCGCACGCATCAGGCGCGTACGCAGCCACATAGTGCCCGGTGGCTCCTACTTCACCAGCTACGACGATCCCGAAGCCATGGCCAAGCAGATACTCGGCTTTCTTGCCGACCCCGGCGTCTAGCGCCGCCGGCTTGCGAATCAGCCTACGGAATGAGGAGCAGCTTGCCCGTCGTCAGTCGCCCCTCTAGCTGCCGGTGCGCCTCCGCGGCCTCCTTCAGCGGGAACGTGCCGTGGGTACGTAGCTTGAGCCTACCCGACTGCACCCGTTCGAGCACATCCGTCGCCCTCCCAAGCAGCTCCTCCCTGGTGTTGGTGTAGGCCTCCAGGCCGGGCCGCGTCAAAAAGATCGACTTTGCG
>JAPUKM010000277.1 GCA_027295645.1 Chloroflexota bacterium
CGCCGGCGGTGCCCACCAGCAGAGAGATGAGCGTATCGGGCGGCAGGGCGACCTCATCCAATGGCTTACCCACGATCGCAGCGTCCATCGGGACGTGCACGCCCACCAGTTCACGGTGTGAACCGGGAAGAGGCAGCATATGGACCAGGGCGTGTTCGGGCAGCTCCTCCTCAACGTGGGCCAGGATGATCTCCGTGCTGCTGACCACGACATCGACCCCCAGTTTGTGGAGGAGGTCGTCGTTTTCGGGGTTGTTGGCCAGGGCGATGGTCCGGGGCACGTTGAACCGGTACTTGGCGACCTGACTGGCCACCAGGTTGTCCTCATCGTTGCCGGTCACGGCGATGAGGACGTCGGCGCGTTGAACGCCCGCCTCCTCCAGCACCGCCGGCTCGGTACCATCGCCGCTGACGGCTACACTGCCGTGCTCCTCCACAACGGTGGCATACCTCCGAGGATTCTTCTCAATGACTACCACCTCATGGCCGGCGGAGAGGAGCGCCAGGGTAAGCTGATAGCCGACCTTCCCACACCCTATGATGACGATGTACACCGGTTGCTACCTGTGAATGGCTTCGATGACCATGTCAGATACGATCGTGGTGGGGCTTATAGCCAGGAGCCCAAGGTCGTTGTACAGCTCCTGGCGCAACGGGTCATCCATGTGGCAGACCACCTTGGGAATATTGAACAGGTGGCGGGCCTTCTGAGCGGCCAGGGCGTTCCGGGTGTCGCTTGCCTCCACCGCTACGAAGACATCGGCGTTCTCTACCCCGGCCCGCTTCAGGTCTTCGCTCAGCGTACCATCGCCAACCAGCGGCGTTATCTGCGGAGAATCGGGAAGGCGACGGAAGTTCTCCTCATCCATGTCCATGACGGTGACCGAATGGCCCTCCCGTACCAGCGCCTCCACTATGAGGCCGCCGGCTCTCCCGCATCCCATGATTAGCACATGCATGTCATTGCACCCTGATCGAGGCCACTAGGAGGGTGTGGCGCCGTTCTTTCCCCTCAAGAGGAGCACCGGACACGGTGAGTGTTTCAGAATGAAGGGGACGGTCTTGCCGAGGCTGAAGGCGCCGTAGCGACGCTTGTGGTGGAGCCCGACGACGATGGCGTCCACCTCACGCTCCACAGCCTCCTGGACGACGGCGGGTCCAGCGTCGCGGGCGCTGATTTGGTAGCCCTCAATCTCAACCTTGTACTTTTTGCCGAGCTCCTCCATCTGCCGGATCACCTGCTCGGCCTTTGCGTCCTCGGAACTGATATCGGCGTCCAGCGGGAGCCGCCGATCGACCTCTATGACGTAGAGGACGTATATCTTGCCTTTCGACTCTTTAACCAGCTTGCAGGCCAACTGTAACGAGTCCTGATCAAGCTCGTCACCATGCACCGGCAGCAAGACCCTCTTCGCTTCCATCGCCCTCCTCAGAAGCCACTCTCAACATCAACCGCACCAGGATTCCGACCAGTGATTATACGCCCTGCTCCCCGCCTTTTCTATAGAGGCGAAGCCCAATCAAGAATACAGGAATCCTTAGCTCTCTCGCGATGCCGCTTTGGCACTCGTCTGGTTCGACACATCCCGCTTACGCACTCTATCAAGCAATTCGTCTTTCCCGATTACCAACAGGATGTCCCCCTCCCGAATCTGCTCATCCTTGGAGGGCAGGAGGATAGGCTCGCGGCCTCGCCGTATAGCGATAACAGAGATGCCGTACCGATCCCTGGTCCCACCCAGTCCGACCTCCTCCAGCGTCCTTCCTATGGCATGCTCAGGGGGGCGGAACTTGCTGAGGCCGAAGTCCGGCGTGATCTCGACATATTCAAGGACGTCCGGATTGAATAACGTATGGGCCAGGCGAATTCCCTCCTCGAGCTCAGGGAAGAGCACCTTGTCCGCGCCAACGCGCTCAAGGGTCTGCGCGTGGAGGGGGTTGTTGGCCCTGGCGATGACCTCTTTGACCCCCAGGCTCTTCAGCAGCACGGTGGTCAGAATGCTTGCCTGAATATCCGTCCCGATGGCGACAACGGCGAGGTCGAAGTTGGCCACGCCCAGCTCCCGTAGGACCGATTCACTGGTAGCATTGGCTCTCACCACATAGGTGAGCTGATCGGTCAGGTCCTGGGTGACCTGCTCCTCCTTATCCACGGCAAGGACATCGTAGCCCATCTGAAAGAGCTCCCGGGCCAGGCTAGCCCCAAACCGACCCATCCCAATCACGACCGCTTGTTTCGGCATGAAGTCCTCCTACCCTATTTTAACCGTTTCAACGGAATACCGATACACGGCATGCGGCTCCCGCTGCGCAAGGGCAAGCGCGAAGGTCAGAGGGCCCAATCTGCCGACAAACATGGCCAGCACCAGGATGGTCTGACCCCACGCCGATAGGTCAGGCGTGATCCCTGTGGACAGCCCCACATTGGCAAACGCAGAGACCGTCTCAAACAGTATATTGATGAACGGGAATCCCTCCGCCAGGGTAAGGAACACGGCAACCACAAAGACCGCAAGGAGTCCTAGAACACCAATGGAGAGGGCTCGCTGGACCTGCTGTGGTGTAATCTCCCGTCCGAACACCTCTACCTGTGGACGCCCTCTGATCGATGCCAGGACAGCGACCAGGATGACGGCAAAGGTGTTCACCTTGATACCGCTGGCGGTAGACCCGGAAGCGCCCCCGATGAACATGAGGCCGATGAAGAAGAAGTTGGTGTGCTGCTCAGTGGCGGCGAAATCTATGCTGGAGAACCCGGCTGTCCGTCCGCTCACGGATTGGAAGAACGCATCCGTAAGCTGGTCTCCAAGGGGAAGGCCTTTCAGGGTGTCCTGGTTGCCGAACTCGAAGCCGAAGAGGCCAACCATGCCCAGGAACCAGAGGGCAAGACTCACCAGGATGATCAACCGGCTGTCCAGTCGGAACCGGTTGAACCGCTTGAAGCGCGCAATATCCACCAGGACGGTGTAGCCGATGCCGCCAAGGATGATGAGAAACGCGGTACCCCCGAGTATCCATAGCTCCGTACGGAACACCTCCAGGCTGGCCGAGTCGGGAAGGATGCTGAATCCGGCATTGTTAAAGGCGGACGCGGAGAGGAAGGCCGCCTGCCACGCCGCCTCGCCCACGCTATCGAAGACCGGGTCCGAAGTAAAGGCGAACCGCCACAGGAACAGGACGAACGCAAGAAGCTGGATAAGCAGGGAGATAGCCACCACCTGAATGGTAAGCCGGACCAGGTCAGTGCGCTGGCTCATGCCTGTGCTCTCCCTCATGATCAGCAGGTTGGTAAGGGAGATGCGCTGAGCGATAACGATCAGCAGGAAGGTGGCGGCGCTCATGAACCCCAGCCCGCCCACAGTGAGCAGCACTATGAGGACCACCTGCCCCCCACGGTTCCAGTACGTGGCGCTCTCCTCCACCACCAGCCCGGTGGTGGTTACTGCCGAGGTGGCGGAGAAGAGGGCCGTCAGGAAGGGGGTGAATCCACCCTCAGTGTTGAAAAATGGCAACCACAGCACGAGTGTCCCAATGGCGATCACGCATCCGAACCCGTACATCAGCACGAGAGGCGACTCGAACCGACGGGTCGGGGTTCTCGGTGTCGACGGTGGGATGTGGACCGGCTCTAACTCTTGCAGACGGGGATGACGGACCACCCGGTCGCCTAACCTCCGTCTCCAACCCTGCTCCATTGATTTACTCCTGCCGCATCACCCGTGGACCTCAGTAGACTGGCTTCAGGAACAAGGGTGTGCCGTTCATGCAAATTCCGTTAGAGAGTAGCGGGCCGACGCGAAAGAACCCAGGGAGATACGAGGCTTGATGGAACGGACCTTCACCGCCGGTCGGACAGCGGTGGAACCCGATCTCCTTTACAAGCCACTCAGCAGGGGAGCTCATCGCGAATATTGTGTGCCACCTGTGGCCTGATGCATGTAGTGACTTCAATCGAGCCAGCATTCTAAGACCGCTCTATTCGGCTGTCAATCGCTAATTTGAATGATTGCTCAGGAGGCCAAGCTGTCAAGCGCTTCGGGCAACTCTGCTATGCGCTGGATAGTGGCGTCAGCTAATATGTCGGTCTTTTCCTTATCGAACCCCTGCACCCACACCGTCCTCATTCCAGCCCGCTGGCCGCCCCGAATATCCAAACGGAGATGGTCGCCGACATGGACTGCCTGATGAGCGGGGTATCCCAGACTCTTCAAGGTGTGGAGGAATATAGCGAGTGAGGGCTTGGACAGAAGGATCTCATCGGAGAAGGTGAGCTGGTCAAAATAACCGATGATCCCAAGGCTCTCCAGATATGCCCGGAAGACCCGCCCCGGCGTCATGCCGGTATTGGAGATGAGCCCCAGACGGTAGCCCTGCTCCTTCAGCTTCGCCAGCATATCGGGCACGCCGTCCGCCAGAGGCGCGGGCGACTCGTAGAAGGAGTCGGCGTAGCTGCTCTCGATACGAGCGAAGGCCTCCTGGCCGATGCGCTCCGGCAGCCCTTCGTCTATGGCACGGACGAAAATTTCGACCTGCTCGGCAAAGGAGACGTCCCTCTCCTTCTCACGGATGGCGTGGCAGGTCCGGTAGCAGGCGCGGTAGGCATCCGTGACCTGCTCCTCCGTGAACAGCTCGCCGGCGTCCTCCAGTGCCTCCATGGCGCCCTGGATACGGTGCTTCATCCGCTCCCTGCCCAGCTCGCGCCGGTCGATGATGAGCGTCTGCCACAGGTCAAGGGTGACGGCTCGGATGTCGGGCATCATCTGCGATCAGGAGCGCCGGACAACCTTGCCGGCGGCGTTGATGTGGTGGGTGCGCTCCGTCTTGGCGCCGTTTTTGTCGATGACCTCGGCAAGGGCGGCGGCCACCAGGTCCGGGTCGAGGCAAACGAGGGTGCCGATGGCGACGTACAGCACGTCCACCGCCTCGCTGGCGATGCGCTCCGGCGACTCGTGGAGGATGGCCTGATGGAGCTCCCGCACCTCCTCATCCTGGATGGGAATCCGGCTGAGAAGTTCCTCCCTGCTGTGGGGACCTGCCAGGCCAAACCGCTGATGGAAGTCCTGGACGGATGCCGCGAGGGAGGCGATACGTTCGAGGGCGCGGGTATCCAACATCACCTCCATTGTATACGGTTGGCGGCTCGCTTTTCATTACGTGAACAGGCCGCATATCGGTGAGTTTTTCCGGTATGGCTGGCAGCGCCAGGAAGGCTTTAAGGTGTCGCTTGGGCTTCGACATATTCGCGAGTATTGGGGTCAGTTGGATCATGGATAAACTCACCGTTCCACTGAACCCTGATGAAGTAATGCCGCAGGGAGCCTCCGGTGACCTCATCCGCGACAAAATCGCAGACGAATATCTCCCTGATCCCGCTGCTCAGAGATACGTTGGCGGCGCATAGCCGCTTGATTTCGTCGGCGGCGAAGCTGATGTCCTTGACTATCGAGAGCTCAAGCTGGCCATCCGTCGGTGTGTTGACTTCCAGGCTTATAAACACCTGGACTGTCGCGCCCTGGTCGACAGTGATCCGGGAGCCGCTGGTAGCCCCGGAGGAAAACCGGGTTCCCACGAAGGTCACCTTGGGCACCGGGGTCGCGGTCGGTGTCGGTGTGGCTACGGGTGCCACTGCCGACGTGTCCCATGACCAGATCGTGAAGTCCTCAACAAAGGTCGACTCTCCGGCGATCTCGTCACTTGAAAAGTAGCCGGTCATGGCGGCAGTATTCCCGCGCAGGGTCAGGGCGCTGAGATCGAGCGCTCCAGCGAAGGTGCCGTTGATGAAGAGCCACCCCTCGTTGCCCACGACGACGACACGCACCAGATTGCTACCACCCGTACTCGTGTTGATGGCTGTCGAGGACGTTTGCTGCACGAGCGTATCGGACGCCGCGGTCCCCGTACGCACATAGTGGTACCACTCCCTATCACTCCTGATAAATACCGCATGGAATCTGTTGGAAGCAGAATGGCGGAGCAAGAACCCACTGCTCCAGCTACCCGCAGACGTTGGGTACGGATTGAAAAACCGGGCCTCTACAATTGCATCGGCAGGTGTAACGCCACTGTCAAAGGTGCTGATGAAGCCAGGCTCATCGAATATGGTCTCATTGCCTGGCCCGAACTCCCGCTGAATCGGCCGCACGCTGAAACCTTCAAAGCGAACGGAGCCCCCAGAGACCTCATCACCGACGAAATAGCTGCCGATAACCTCCACATCGCCCGAGCTGCTCAAGCCGCTTAAGTCCAGTTGGGCGACAAATATACCGTTGATAAATAGCCAGCCCTTCTCACCAAGAGAGATAAGTCTCAGATGATTGTTCCCTCCCTGGCTCGTATCAATATTCGCGGAAGCCTCTTGCCTCAACTGCTGGCGAGTCTCCGCACTCCCCGTACTCAGTATGTGATACCAATCCCTGTCACTTCTGATAAATACGGTATGAAACGTGTCGAAGGCGGAGTTGCGAAAAATGAATCCACGGCTCCAGGTTTCCTCTGCGTTGAAGAATCGAGCCTCGATGACCATGTCAGCTACGTTGACACCGCTGTCGTACGTAGGGATGAATCCGTCGCCGGGATTGTGAACTATGACCCCATCAATTGGGCCGAAAGCCGCCGCGAAGGTGACAGGTACCGACGTGGCGGTT
>JAPUKM010000278.1 GCA_027295645.1 Chloroflexota bacterium
CCCTATGTCTCGCGTAAGCACGCACAGATCCTCTTGGACCATGGGAACTACAAGATCAGCGATCTGGGAAGCAAAAACGGCACTTATGTCAACGGTGTCCGTCTGACCTCAGAGGCCCGTATACTGAATAGCGGCGACCGGATAGAGCTTGGAGAAAATCAGGTTGTTCTGAGGTTTCAGGCTTGGACCTCAACCCTGACGCTCCCCGCTTCAAGCGCACCGGCGGGAGCCAAGGGAATTGCGATGGATGCACGATCCCGAGAGGTGTGGGTTGACGGCATTCTCTTGGAGCCCCGCCTCTCTCGCAAGGAGTTCGATGTCATGGATATCCTGTACCGCCGAAAGGGAGCGGTGTGCAGCAAAGACCAGATCGCGGCTCACGCATGGTCCGAGCGTAGTCAAGGCGACGTTGGTGATCAGGAGATCGAGCAGTGCATACGCCGCCTGAGACTCCGGGTGGAGATTGACCCCTCTCAACCCAGGTACATCCTCAACGTAAGGGGCTCCGGATACAAGTTCGCGGCTGACTAGCCGTCCCAGTGCAGATTGTCAGTTAGTTGTCAGGATTCTGTCATCGCTCTGTCAGGAAAGCTGTGGCTCAACCCTCTACCATGGTTGCCAGAACAGGACGTGACAGGTCCGACGGCTGCACGAGTGTATCAATCAACTAAGCGAGGTGTGGCATGGACTTGAACTTCGGAAATACGCTGCTCCAGACCTGGTACGACGGGTGGATTGTCGTGCTGGGCTTTGTCGTGACCATTGTGCTGGCCGTGCTGGTGGTATCCCGCGCCAACTGGCAGACCAACGGCCTACTTATAAAGACAGCCATGGTGGTCGCCGCCTTTGCCGTACTGCCCCTGGCGCTGGCCAAAATCGGCTTGAAGATCGGGATCGCTGAGGACAATCCAGACGCCATCGGATACATCACCCTGCTGGCATTCATCGCCTCCGTGGCGGTGGGAGCGGCGTACCTCTACCTGACCTATCGACAGGAGAGGCAGGGGGCCGCTGAGCCCGCCTATCAGGAGATCGTGACGCCTGAGGACGGGACTCCTCTGCCGCCAGTAGATGACGACGCCACCAGAACGCTGACAGCCGGCGGCACCCTAGTGGAGAGCCCTCCCGTCGGAGGGGTCACCGACCCTGGGGCCGTGGCCCCCACGCAGGCTCCCGCGGCATGGGTGCACTTCAAGTCCGGCCCAAGAGCAGGGCAATCCATCCCGCTGAATCCAGGCGTGACCTCCATTGGAAGGGGCGCTGACAACGATGTGGTGGTGGACGACGCTGCCGTGAGTCGCGAGCACGCCACCATCTCCTACGAGGGAGGTCAGTTCATCGTGGAAGATGCCGGCAGCAGCAGCGGCACGATCGTAGAGGGTGCCCCCGCCGCCCAGACGATCCTCACCTCCGGAAGCAGCATTCAATTGGGGGAAACTGAGCTGGTGTTCATGCAGGCAGAGGGAACCTTTGCCGCAGCCGCCGGCGCCCCGGCGGCCACAGGGACCGGGGGCCAGCAACCGGGCGAGACGCTCGTCATACAGCCGCAGGCGGCTGCAGTGATGGCCTGGCTTGCGGTGACCGGGGGGCCGGAGAAGGGCAAGACGTACCAACTTACCGCAGCGGACACCACTATTGGCCGGGACACGACCAACGACTTCGCTCTCGCCGATGCCGCCGTGAGCCGCCGCCATGTCATGCTGAAGTATCAGGATGACAAGTTCATCCTGATAGACGTAGGAAGCGCCGGCGGCACCAAGGTCAACGGCCAATCCGTTGAGGGGAAGAGCCTGGCCGCAGGTGGGGTCATCCAAATTGGCCAGACCCAGCTGACTCTGGTGGATGTGGAGGCTGGCGAAGCAGGGCCACAAGCCTCGGCGTCCGACGCCACCATGGTCGCCCAGCCGGAGAGCGGTGGCGGTGTGCTGATAGTCCAGTCCGGCCCCGACTCTGGAAAGAGCTTCCCACTTGTACAGGGTGAGAACACCATAGGCCGCGACAACGACTGTCAGATCATCCTGACAGACCAGACCGTTAGCCGCCAGCACGCCATGGTACGTCGCCAGGACGAGAGTTGCACGGTGCACGACCTGGGAAGCAGGACGGGCACCCGCGTCGATGGCGAAACCTTGACCGAGCTCACCCTCTCGTCAGGCGACACCATCTCCATAGGTCGAAGCGAGCTGACCCTCATGCAGGTTGAACAGCCCCAGTAGAGGTGCGAGGATGACCAGCTCAAAGAAGAGCACTCCCCGTAAGAAGGACACCGACACGACGGAGATCGCCATTGCTTTGGGGTCGCTAACCCACGTCGGCATGGTCAGGTCTGCCAACCAGGATGCCTATGGAGCAATCCTGGCACCCAACACTCCCCCAGGGATCGATGCCCTGCTGGCCGTAGCCGACGGTATGGGAGGCCACCAGGCGGGCGAGGTGGCCAGTGCCATGGCCATTCAGGGCCTGGTCCGCCACCTCTCTCCACCGGATGCCAAAAATGTGACCCCCCTGCCCCAAGAGAAGCAAGCCGACTCCCTTGGGGACATTCTGCAACAGGTCAACGGTGAGATATTTCAGGCCGCGCAACGGCCGCAGACCCAAGGTATGGGAACAACCTTCACGGTGGCCATGATCTCCGGCCTCTCGCTCTTTGTCGCCCACGTGGGGGACAGCCGTATGTACCTCCTGCGCAACGGCCAACTCAAGCAGCTCAGCAGCGATCATAGCTGGGTGGCGGAGGAGGTATCCAGAGGAGCATTGACCCCGGAAGAGGCCCAGGCTCACCCCAGGCGAAACATCCTTACGCGGGCCATCGGCACGACTCCTCACGTTAAGGTGGACACCTTCGAAGCGAAGATGGAGCTGGGGGATATCCTTCTGCTCTGTTCGGATGGGCTCCACTCTCTGGTGAGCGATCAGGAGATCGCTCAGATGCTCAGTCAAAAATCCCCTCAAGACGCCTCACAGGCCCTCGTAGACAGAGCCAACAGTCTGGGCGGCAACGATAACACTACCGTCATCGTGGCGCGATTGGACCCCGCCAGCCAGCACAAGCGGCGGCGTGCCCAGGATGCCAAGACGGTACGGATTCAGACCGGCCAGCAACCGTCACGCAGGGTCTGGCGTATCATTGCGCGAATCCTTCTGCTCCCGCCACTGCTTCTACTCTTGATACTGAAGCTTCTAGGCCGTAGTGCGCGGCTCCTTCTGCGCCTTCTCAGGCGCTGAAGATAAGCTGGAAACAGTAAAGGTGAGCGGTGTCGCAGCGAAGGATCGGTAAATACCAGATTCTGGAGGAGATCGCCTCCGGAGGGCAGGCCACGGTTCACCGGGTGTGGGACACCCAGACCGGCAGCATCCTCGCCCTCAAGGTGATGCACCCCCATCTGACCCGCGACACCTCATACGTTGAGCGGTTCAGGCGTGAGGCGGCCATAGCCTCTGCCCTCGACCATCCCAACATCACCCGCGTTTTCGAGATCGGCCAGGAGGGTGATCCCCACTTCATGTCCATGGAGTACCTCCCTCTCAGCCTCCACTACCTCATCCAATCACAGGGCAAACTCCCGGTCGACCGGGCGGTCCACATCGCCTACCAGATCTGCCAGGGAATGCAGATAGCTAACGAGCACAGGACATTCAACCGGGACATCAAGCCGCAGAACATCCTGCTGGCCCCGGACGGCACACCCAAGATTACCGACTTCGGCATCGCCAGGGCCGCGGACCTCTCCACCATGACCCGCACCGGCATGGTCATGGGAACGCCCCACTACATGTCAC
>JAPUKM010000279.1 GCA_027295645.1 Chloroflexota bacterium
CGGCGGGAGCCTGAATGGGGAAGCTCTTCTCCACGTCCAGTGTCGCCACATTACCCTCGGTACCGATAGATTGCGACCTCGCCGCTCAGAAACGCCGGCTCCAGAATCTCGAACCCCTCCAACGGCGGCCGCCCGAACTCTGCCCGCTCGCGCGGCCCCACATAGACATACGTTAGCTCGTATTCACGCAGGATCTCTTCCACCCTGTCCATACTTGTACTCTGGTACGCCGTCTGTATCGCCTCCTCCCGGCCCTCAAAGGGCCTCCGAGAGCCACGCCACTGCTCCTCATGGCCGGGCCAGCCCAGCACCGTCGGTATGCCCGTGCTTGCCGAAACCCGGCTCGTCTGCGCTATATAGTCCCTGCCCACCGCCTCCAGAATCCGGTCCCGGCTGCTGGAGTTCTCCCTGAGCCACTGGATGGCGAGAAACTCGTCCACGTTCTGCTGCTCTACATAGGCCAGCCCGTCAAGAGTGGCTTCGCCTCCCAGGCCGGAGGCCTTCGTGTACGTAGCGGCGGCGGGATAGTACAGCCCCGCCGCCACGGCAATCGCCATCACCGCGATCCACCCATAACCGGCTATGCGAAGCAAGGGCCCGGAGCGGGCGAATCGAACGCCCAGATAGTATAGGGCGAAGGAAGAGGCCAGAGCAAGGAACACCCACGCCTGGTAGTACAGCTTGAACACGGTATTCATGCGGTTGTTGAACACGTCCACCACATAGAACAACTCAGGGCCCAGCAGCAGCAGAAACGCCATGGCCAGCAGCAGCAGAGCAAACCCCCGCGCCGGCGACTCCTCCGGGTCCCGCTGACGCCTCAGCAGAACGTATATCGCGGCCACCAATAGCGCCAGCAGCGGCAGCACATGGACAAAACGGCCCCAGACCAGCCCCGGCATCTCGGAGGGGTCCCACACCAGCACGCCCTCCACCAGCGCCCACGCCGCCAGCGGCAGCAGCGGGATGCCGACCGCGAGCAACGCCGTGCGCGGGCTCCGTCCACGGCGGCGGAGGAGAGCGCCGAGTTCCCACAGCAGGAACGGCAGCGCCACCAGCAGGAACAGCCCCCAGACCACAACGAAGTGGAAATACCGGGTGACGTACTGCGGGTTGCCAGTCGTCGGGTCCACCGGCAGAATACCGGCGGCTGAGGTGCCGAACGTGGCATAGAACGGCAGGTAGAGCAGCACCGCCAGCGGCACCACAACAGCCACCACCGGCGCTGCCGCGGCCAGCGTGCCCACCAACGTCCCCCGCTGCCGGTACGCCTTCACAATAACGGCCGCGCCAAACAGCGTCGCCATGGTCGGAAGGTCCCATAGGTTGATGAACCCCGTGGCGCCCAATGCCACCCCCAGAAAGAGCACCACACCCGCGTTCCGACGGACCCACCTCAACCCCAGCTTTTCCGGCGACACAAAGAGGTTCAACACCACCCCGGAGAAGAGGAGAACAAAGGGTATGCTCATCACGTGGGGGTGAAGGTCTCCCAGCAGGAAGCTGAAGAAGGGAAACTCGGTGATCGTATAGTCCAAACTGGTCCCACCCTGCACGGTATCGATCACCCGCGTGGCCCGCCACCACCACCAGCCCGACTCCGTCGGGTACCATGCGCTGGATACCGACGGCCCATCCAGCCCCTTGATGTCCACCCATTCCCACAGCCTCACCGAGTCCACTCCGCTGGCCCGCATGAACTCGAAAAGACTCTCCATATTGGAGATACCCACCAGCAGCAGCGCCGCCACCAGGCCCGTCACCGCCGATGCGCGTATGCTTCCGCCCACCAGGCGCACTACGCCGGAGCCGATACCGAACGCCCCCACGGCCGCCATCGCCGGGATCAGCGCCAGCGCCAGGTTGTAGCTGATACTGGTGGCTATCCCCGTCAGCGTCGCCAGGCCGCCCATCATCAGATACCCGAAGTAGTAGTAGCTGACCGACTCCCCCGCCAGCCACGGGTCCCTCGGCGGAAAGTGGAGGCTCGTTGAGGATGTCGTCAGGAAAGCGAAGTCCATCGGCTGCTCCGTATGGTCTATCGCCGGATCGAATGCCTTGATGTACACCCATATGGCGAAGACGCTCAGGAACAATACCTCCGTAAGCACCAGGAACTTCCACTCCCGCCCAACAAAAGCCGCCATCTCGTTCTGTCGCAGCCAGACAATGAGCAGCGAGACCGCAGCCAGCATCACCATGATCAGAGCAATGGTGAGCACACCGTTGGGAATAACCTGAGTGGAGCCCAGGAGCCAGAGGGGGTAGAAGACCAGCAGCAGCCCCAACGGCTTCGTCAGGCTGTACCCGCGGTCCGGCAGCCATGGCAGCAGAGAGAACGCTACCGGGAACGCCAGCAGACCGATAAGTTCAATGGCGATGAGCCAGATAAAGACATCTAGCACGATGTTCTACAGAGTCGGTGCGCCGGCGTTCCGGCTGGTTGTGGAATACCCATGGAAAGAGCTCTTCCTTGCGGTCATTCCGCTTGAGGATCCCCCGTGGAGGTCGCGAACAGCGCCTCGACGAATTGGTCCGGATCGAACGGTGAGATATCCTCCGCCCCCTCTCCAGTGCCGATGAACAGGACCGGAAGGCCCAACTCCTGCTGAATAGCGAACACGATCCCCCCCCTTGCCGTGCCGTCCAGCTTGGCCAGGAAGATGCCGTCGCACGCCACCACATCCACAAAGGTCCGCGCCTGCGCCAGCCCGTTCTGGCCGGTCGTGGCGTCCAGCACCAGTAGCGTCAGGTGCGGCGCTGAGTCGTCCAGTCGCTGCACAACCCTCCGGATCTTCTTCAGCTCCTCCATCAGATTGCTCTTGGTGTGCAGCCGGCCCGCCGTATCGATGATCACCACATCGGCGCCCCGGGCCTGCGCCGCCTGCACCGCGTCAAAGGCCACCGCCGCGGAGTCGCCGCCCAACTGGTGGGCCACCACCTCCGTGCCCAGTCGCTTGCCCCACACCTGCAGCTGCTCGATCGCAGCGGCACGAAAGGTATCGGCCGCGCCCAGGATCACCCGGTCGCCGTTCTCCTTCAGATAGTGGACCAGCTTGGCGATGCTCGTCGTCTTCCCAGACCCGTTGACGCCTACGACCAGTACAACCACCGGCTTGGGCCTCAGCCCGTCCGACTCCACCAGCGATATCGCAGTATCCCCCTGCTTGCTGAGCAGGGTGCTCATCTCGCTCTTAAGAGCCTCCAGCACCCGGTCGGCGCTTCTATCTGGTCCCTGCTGCTGGAGGCTCGCCTTCGTTCGCTCAATGACAGCCTGGGTGGCTGCAACGCCCACATCGGCGGAGATCAGCGCCTCCTCCAGGTCATCCCACGCCCTCTCGTCGTCACCACCGGCGTGGAACAGCCTTCCTATCCGACCGAACCAGGTCTCCCTGGTCCGCCGGACCCCCTCCTCCGTCCGCTCTCTCCTTCCAAAAAGCTTCACCATAGCTTGAGCGCCTCCTCTGCAGCGCGCCTCTCGGCCTCCGCCTTCCGGCGTCCTGCTCCGCGCCCCATCACATCGCCTCCCACAAGCACCTCGACCACAAAGCTCCGCCGGTGCTCCGGCCCCTCGACATCCACCAGCCTGTACTCCGGCGACTGCATACCCTGCCGGTGCGCCCGCTCCTGGAGCCGCGCTTTGGGCTCTTTGGGCACGCCGTCGTCTGTAGTACGTCTCAGCTCCGGTCGCAGGATGCGCCGCACCCACGATGCCGCACCCCTGTACCCCCTGTCCAGAAAGGCGGCCCCTACCAGCGCCTCCAGCGCCCCGGCAAGATTGGAGTCGCGGTCCCCTCCCCCGCTGGCCGCCTCCCCCTGTCCCATCCTGAGATACCGGCCAACCTCCAGGCGGCGGGCCACGTTGGCCAGCGTCTCGCCACGCACCACAGCCGATCGCAGCTGTGTCAACTGGCCCTCGTCCATATCCGGATAGCGCTTGTAGAGGTCCTGTGCCACCACCAGGTCCAGCAGAGCATCGCCCAGGAACTCCAGGCGCTCGTTGGAGCCCTGCGCCTCATCGGGGTGCTCGTTGGCATAGGAGGTGTGCGTCAGCGCCAGCTTCAGAAGCTCCCGGTTCTTGAAAGAGAGCTTCAGAAGCTGCTCCACCGTGGAAAGGCTCTCCCGTGCGTCACCCAAACTCACACCCCTTTGGTCTGCGACAAGTATACGTTAGCTGCAAGATTCTGTTGAGTTTCCGAATAGAGGTCCTCTCTTAGGAGGGTGGAGGGAACCGCAGCCTGTCCTGAGTCTACCGACGGATTCCCTGCCGGGGTCTGGGGTGTCCCCAGAATAATGTATCCCCCCTCTCCCTTGGCTGGGGAGAGGGGGGACAGGGGGTGAGGGTCGATCGCTCACATGAATGTGGTACTCTCTTTGCGCACGGCACCCATACGTGAAGCATCTTGACACACGCAGACATCACGGTAAAGCCACCTTGTCCGATTCCGTCAACCTGAAGGCAAAGCTTGAGGCACATCTGTCGCCTGACCAGGTGACACTGCTCCGTGAGGCGGCCTCCGCTGCTCGGAGCCTGTCTCGACCCCTCTACCTGGTGGGCGGCGTCGTGCGCGACCTCCTCATGGACCAGCCCATCCAGGACATCGACCTGGTCGTCGAGGGCGACGTAACGCTGCTTGCCCGCACCCTGGCGGAAAACCTCTCCGGGGATGTCGTGGCTCACTCCCAGTTCAATACAGCCAAGGTGGATATCCTGGGTCAAAGCATCGACATCGTCACCGCCCGGCACGAGACCTACCGCCGTCCCGGCGCGCTGCCCACGGTGAAGCCCGGCGACATCCAGGACGACCTTCGCCGCCGCGACTTCACCATCAATGCCATGGCCGTTCGCCTATCGCCGGAGCCGTCGGGCAAGCTCCTCGACCCCCTGGACGGCCGGCGGGACCTCTCCGCAAAACTGGTGCGGGTGCTGCACCCCGGCAGCTTCCGGGACGACGCCACCCGCATCCTCCGCGCCCTCCGCTACGAGCAGAGACTGCACTTCCGCCTGGAGCAGGACACAGCAGTCCTTCTCCGGCGGGACCTCTCCATGCTGGACACCATCGGCGGCCACCGCCTGCGGCGGGAGCTCGCCCTCACTTTCCATGAGCGGGAGCCCCGTCCTATCCTGGCCCGCCTGGCTCACCTTGGTGTACTCGGTTCCCTGCACCCACCCCTGGCGCGCAACAGGGATATGGAATCGATGCTTGCCAGGCTTCACCACGGAATCCCCCGGCTGCAACTCCTCCACTACCTGGCCTGGCTGGCCTATCCCCTGCGACCCGCCGAAGCGGAAGGCCTTATTGCCCGCCTCGCGATGCCCAAGCGGTGGGCCGCCGTCGTGCGGGACACCGTGTCGACCCGGCACTTCGCCACAGAGCTGACCTCGTCGGCCTCGCCCGCAGCGGTGTACCGTCGCCTCAGCGGCCTCTCCCTGGAGGCGGTCCAGGTGGCGGCTGCTCTGGAAACGAACGGCGCAGCCCGAGAGAGCATGACGCGATACGCCGAGGAGTGGCGGAAGGTGCGCCCCCTCCTTACCGGACAGGACATTGTGAAGCTGGGAGTAGCCCAGGGCCCACAGGTCGGCGAGCTCCTGGACCTACTGTTGGAGGCGCGACTGAAGGGAGGAACCACTACCAGAGCGGAGGAGCGGGCCCTTGTCCGGCAACGCTTGGAAGAACCCTAGCTCTGGTATAATCTCCCTATGAAACGCCTCTGGGCGGCGGTAACGCTGCTGGTAACCCTTTCGATACTGGCCGGATGCGGCGGTGGAAGCGACCTTGTACCCACACGGGTGGTGCCCACACGTCCGCCGCAGCCCTTGTCAACTGCCACGCCTACCCCCCCCCCCCAGGTCACGCCGACCCCTGATGTCGTCGCCACCAGGCAGGCTGCGACCGCAGCTACCATCGAGGCGCTTCGTAGCCGCGGCCCCGCGGCAACCCCCATCCCCACCTCCACCCCGGCCCCCACGCCCACGCCCGTACCGCCCACTCCGACCCTTATTCCTACACCGCCTCCTCAATCGCCCACCCCCACTCCTACCACCGTCCCTCGGCTCGTGGCAATGGTGGAGCGTATCCGGCCGAGCGTGGTCTGGATTGGTGTAGTTGGCTCAGACTTCACCTCCTCAGGCTCCGGAGTGATCTTTGACGTCGATAGCTCGGCAACAACCGCACTTGTCCTCACCAACTATCACGTCATAGAAGGGGGCAGGCAAATTCTGGTCCTCGTCAATGAAACGTCAACCTACACAGCCGTGACCGTGGGTGCGGATACCCTAAGAGACCTGGCCGTGCTCAGGATATGCTGCAGCGTAGATTTTCTGGCCGCGTCCTTTGGTGATGCTTCAAACCTATCGTTGGGTACGGAAGTAGTAGCTATAGGATATCCCTTGTCATTAGGCAGTGAGCTGTTAGCCCCAACAGGTGGACCGACAATAACACGTGGCGTCGTATCGGCAATTAGAGACGCCTCCACCATCATAGACGATG
>JAPUKM010000028.1 GCA_027295645.1 Chloroflexota bacterium
AGTGGAATTGAGAAAACGAACCCCCTCAGATAGAATCGTTATACGAAAACCAATGCAAAACGAATCAAGCAAAGCAGGGACCTCACGCTTTTCCGCTCATCCTGAGCTTGTCGAAGGAAATGAGTGGGTACAAAAGTATGCTGGTGTGCCGTGACCTCATCACCGTTGCTCCGCGTCTCCAACATCAGCCTCTCCTACCGAACCCAGGCGGGAGACCTGACGGCGGTGGACGACGTCTCATTTGTCGTTGACGCCGGAGAGGCGTTGGGCCTGGTGGGCGAGTCCGGCGCAGGTAAGAGCAGTCTTGCCCTCACTCTAATGCGGCTGCTGCCACGCAATGCCACTCTGCACGGCGGCACCGTGGAGTTTGACGGGGTCGACAGCGCAAGCTATGACGACAACGCCTTTCGCCGTGAGGTCAGGTGGCAAAATATAGCCATGGTGTTCCAGGGGGCCATGGAGGCACTGAACCCGGTGGTGAAGGTGGGCAGCCAGGTGATGGAGCCGCTTCGCGCTCACCGCCGGATTTCCAGACGGGAGGCGGCCAGCGAGGCACACCGCTACCTGGAACTGGTACGCCTGCCGTCGGAGGTTTTCCAACGTTACCCACACGAGTTGAGCGGCGGCATGAGACAGCGTGTGCTCATAGCCATGTCCCTGGTACTCCAACCCAAACTGCTCATCCTGGACGAGCCAACGTCGGCGCTGGACGTGACCATCCAGGCACAGATCATGGACCAGCTCAAAGACCTTAAGGAGCAGCTTGGGTTGGCCATCATATTCATAACCCACGATATCGCCCTGGCCAGCGACATCTGCGACACCATCGGCGTGATGTACGCCGGTCGGCTGGCGGAGCTTGGCCCGGCGGTCAGAATCCTGAACAAGCCTGAGCACCCCTACACGCAGCTGCTCCTGGCCAGCGTTCCCAGACTCCATCAGGAGGAGCAACCCAAGTTCATCCCGGGCAGCCCGCCCGACATGACGGGGACACTCACGGGATGCCGCTTCCAACCGCGATGCCCCTATGCCTTCCAGCGTTGCCTGGTGGAGGAGCCACCACTGATTGCGGCCGGGCCGTACCACCGGGTCAGGTGCTGGCTTGTGGAGGACCGCTGATGACGGCGCTCCTGAGCCTGGACAAGGCCAGCATTGTGTTCCGCGCCCGCAAGGGCCTGCTGGGTTCCGTCCCCGTTCGCGCCCTGGACGATGTCTCCCTGAGCCTGGACGCCGGCGAGACCGTTGCCGTGGTGGGAGAATCAGGCAGCGGCAAGACCACCCTGGGACGGGTCTGCCTACGACTCCTGAAGCCAACCAGCGGAACGGTGGTCTTCGACGGAGAGGACATCACCAGGGCCAAGGAGAAGACCCTGAAAAGGTTCCGGCACCGTGTGCAAGGTATTTTTCAGGACCCCTTTTCCAGCCTGGACCCGTTCATGACCGTTGGCCAGATAGTGGAGGAGCCCCTGGTCATCCACGGGGAAGGCGACGCAGATACCCGCACGATGACGGTGCACCGGGCGCTGGAGGAGGTGAAGCTGACACCTCCGGGTGAGTTGGCGGTCAAGTTTCCCCATATGCTCTCGGGAGGCCAGCGCCAGCGCGTCGCCATTGCCCGCGCCCTCGTACTGCAACCGGAGCTCGTGGTAGCCGACGAGCCGGTCTCCATGGTGGACGCCTCCAGCCGGGCGGAGATCCTGCACCTGCTCAACGAGCTACAGGAGCGGCACGGCACCGCCTACCTCTACATAACCCACGACATCGCCACGGCCTACCACTTTTCCCACAGGATTGCCGTGATGTACCTGGGACGGATAGTTGAGACGGGGCCCACCAGGGAGGTGATATCCAACCCGCTCCACCCCTATACGCAGGCGCTGCTCAAAGCGGTGCCGGAACCGGACCCGGACAACCGGTTCCGCCGGCGGGCAAGCATTACGGGCGAACCGCCCAGCCCTACAAAACCTCCGTCAGGCTGTCACTTCCATCCCAGGTGCCCCTACGCTTTCGAGGGCTGCTCCACCGACGACCCGAGGCTTCTGGAGGTACGCTCCAACCACCAGGTCGCGTGCCGACTGTGGCCGGAAGCCGATGCGCAGGCGCGACTGCCGGAGAGGCCGCCGACGGGCAGATGAGGGCTTTGGACATCCATCTGAGGCCGGTGGCAGGGGCGTAGTCAGACAGACCTTGTTCTTTCCCACTCGCCCATCCAGTAGTCATCCATAGGGGGCAACCCCCTAAACCCCCAGATGAAAGAGCCTTCGACAGGCTCAGGATGTGCGGGGGGTATATTCTAGCTGATACCTGATAGAAGCAACCGCGGACGTATCTGATACAATGCCTCTCGGTTGTGGCATCTTCTGCCGTCGAAAAGCATCCTATACCAGTAATGGACCGATCATTGGCCCAGCCAGTCAACCTCAGGGGAGCATATGGATAACAAAGAGCTTCTTCAGGAAATCCTAAGGATACCCCGCAACAACGCAGCCTACTCCCAGATCCGATACGTGGGCAGCCAGATGACCGAGGAGGAGCAGGTGCTGTTCCTGAAGGGGCTGCTGGTCAAGGTTGTGGAGTCCAGGGAGGCGGGCATTGCCAGCGCCCTGTGGGACTACCTGGAGGAGTGGGAGGAGAAGGGCATCACCCTGGCAGGTCAGCGGGCCCGCACGCCGGAGGTTGGCGCTACCCCCTGGACGCCACTGCGCAAGCCGTTGAATCAATCGAAGGTGGCGCTGGTGACCACGGGCGGCTTCTACGTGGAGGGTCAGGAGCCGTATGAGACGGACGGTCCGGAAGGCCTGGGAGACTGGTCCTGGCGGGCCATCCCCAAGGAGACACCAAAGGACAAGTTGAAGGTGGCGCACCTCCACTACGACCTTTCGGGACCCCGGGAAGACCCCAACTGTGTTTTTCCCATCGACGTCTTTAGAGACCTGGAGCGGGAGGGCGTTATTGGGCAGCTTGCCGATATCAACTACTCGTTCATGGGTTACATAGAACGACCCGACCTGCTGAGCAGCGAGACGGCGCCGGAGGTTGCCCGACGCCTCAAGGAAGACGGTGTGGAGGCGGTGGTACTTACATCCACCTGACCAATCTGCAACCGGTCCGGTGGACTGATAGC
>JAPUKM010000280.1 GCA_027295645.1 Chloroflexota bacterium
GCGAGGAAACGACATGTCTAATCAAGGTCGAATTCAACAAGCCGCTCGATTCGTGTTTGAGGAGCGTCAGACCCGAAACCCCTTTGGACCGATTCCAGCCACGTTTGCTCCCCGAACCATTGATGAGGCGTATGCTGCCCAGGATGAGTTACACAAGCTCCTCGCTGACACGTATGGCCCCCTCGCCGGATACAAGATCGCCCTCACGACTCGTGCGATGCAGCAGATGGTCGGCTTGAATGACCCCGTTGCTGCCGGCATCTTAAAGAAAACCATTCATCATTCTCCAGCTACCATACCCAGCGCTGAGTTTGATCATTTGGGCATAGAATGCGAGATTGCGCTCCAGTTGGGCGCTGATCTCTCGCCTGATATGGCTCCCTATAGCCGCGATAGGGTCGCCAACGCCGTTTCAGCTGCTATGGTGGCCTTCGAATTGATCGATGATAGACACGCCGACTATTCGACATTGGCCGAGCAGTTCCTTACAAGTATAGTTGACAATGTTTTCAATGCAGGAATCGTACTCGGAACTCCACAAATTGACTGGCAGAGAGTAGACCTTGCCGCTGCGCGCGGTGAACTATCTATTAATGGTGAGTCGGCGGGTGAGGGTCATGGCAGCGATGTCATGGGACACCCATTAGAGGCACTCGTATGGCTTGCCAACACGTTGGCGAAGCAAGGCAAGGGCCTCACTAGAGGAATGATCGTAATGACCGGCAGTGTCGTCACTACTAAGTTCTTAAAACCAGGCGATTCGGCAATGTTGATGGTAGATGGACTTGGTGAGGCAAAGCTGAAGGTTTCTTAACCGATGTGTGATATTCCGTGGGAGCGCTGCCAACGATCTTCCCAACATTAGCTAAAGCTATTTCGAATCGCAGCTTCTCCGCCTTCACATTGGGAGATCACTGACCTTGTTTACCCAGGCGGGCTAGTCTCGATGTATTGCTTGAGTCCGTTGAGGACTGACGGAATAAGTCGCTCACGGTTCTGCCGATCTACCCTTTCAGGGTCCAATGAGGTGTTTGGCCCTATATTATATTCCAGGGCGAAACTCACGAGAGTTTCATCTCCGTCAGCACTCAGCGAATACGTTCCATAATAGTCATCAAAAGGAACCGTGCCCTCATATATGTACAGTCTCACCAGTTTCCCCGTTTCCCACTGGGTAGCTCTTTCGTTTACATAGCCGCCATCCGGGAAATCACAATGGCGCGATGCCCCCGCCCCCTCTTTAGCTTCTGAGGTGTAGTAGGAGTTAGTGATGGAGGGATTCCATGTGCTGACTGCTCCCAAGTCAGCGAGAACCTTCCACACAATCTCCTGCTTCGCATCGATACGAATTTCACCACTTACCATTGTCATTTGAGGTTCCTTTCATCCCCAAATTTGTTACTCGCCACAAAATAAAATTCAGTTTCTTACCAAGCGTTACCCTAAATCCATAAAGAGATCATTGAGGGATTCCGCCAGCGTAGGGTGCGAGAATACACCGTCCCGAATAGCTGTGTAGGGCAACTGGCCCATCATGGCCACCTGTAAGACTGTCATAATCTCCCCTGCTTCAATGCCCAGCACAGCAGCTCCCAGAATCTGGTCGGTATCCGCATCCACTATTGCTTTCATAAAGCCTCGTGTCTCGCCCATCTCCAAGGCCCGCTCACAATACTCCATGGAGAGCTTTGCAACTTTAACGTTTCGCCCCTGTCCTTGTGCCTCTGTCTCACTCATGCCGATCCTTGCCAACTCCGGGTCCGTAAACATCGTGTAGGGAACAGGGCGTCCCGTTGTGGTCGCATTTCCTCCCTCCACAAGGTTCTTGCCGATGATCCGAGAGTCGTCATTAGAGATGTGGGTGAAAGCAGGCCCGCCTTTTACATCTCCCAAGGCGTATATTCCTGGCACATTAGTCTCCAGCCGGTCATTTACCTGAATAAAGCCCCTCGCGTCCATCTCCACTCCTGCAGCTTCCAAATTGAGGCTTTCAGTGTTCGGCGCCCGTCCAGCCGCTACCAGAAGATGCGAGCCGGTTAGTTCGAGATCTCCCTCAGTAGTCTCTATGGTCATCTGTATTTGTCCGTTATGAATCTCTCGGACATCTGTGACCTTGACCCCTAAGTGAACCGAGATGCCATCTTCCTCCATGATCTTGGCGACTTCTTCAGCAACGTCTGGGTCTTCTCTGCCCATCAGCTGCGGCAGGACCTCTACTATGGTTACCCGGCTACCGAACCGGCGGAACATCTGGCCGAACTCCAGTCCAATGTAGCTGCCACCAAGCACAAGTAAATGTTCTGGAATCGCGTCTAGTTCCATGATGGATGTGGAATTGAGGGTGGGTACAGAATCCAGACCAGGAACAGGAGGATTCACTGGCCTGGCGCCTGTATCTACGAATATCTTGTCTGCTGAGAGTTCAATGACCCCTCCGTCGTTCAAACGCACCTCCACGGAATCGGGTGATGTGAAGGTGGCTTCGCCCATGAACAGGTCGGCTCCTTCCGCCATGCTTATCATGCCCTGAGCCTTTTGAATGAATGAATCCACTACAGATTCTTTTCGGAGCATGACCTTGGCTAGGTCGACGCTCACTGGACCTGTGTTGACTCCAAAATCACCTGCTCGATTAGCCAGATAGGCTATCCTCGCACTGGCCACCATTGTCTTGGTCGGCATACAGCCTTCGTTGACACAGGTTCCACCTAGATGTTTTCGCTCAACGAGGGCGACCTTCCAACCGGCGCTGGCTAGAACAGGAACCAGTTTGACAGTCCCTCGTGCAGCTCCAATTAGGATGGCATCATATTTCTGTTGTGTAGTCATAATTAAGCCTCCCTCGCTTCATTTCTAGACACAACTAGCTATCTGGATGGGGCTTTGCTTGAGCTATATTGGTCCCTAATGTGGCATCACCGATTACACTTTGGGATTACTCAGCACGGGACTAAGGTTGGAGCTGCGACATTGTACAAACTGGCTTTACTGTTCATGCGTCCATTTGGTCATCACCTCTCTCTAGCGGTTTTGTCCGGCTCCCCAGGTGACTCTCTCATCTCAAGCCTGAGTGCCCCGCTTCAGGAAACGGCCATCGCCAGGCGTGCCGAGATACACTCCGTCCTCAATGATTACCTCGCCGCGTGTGACAACTACCTTGGGCACGCCCTTCACCCTCATCCCCTCGTACATGTTGTAGTCCATGTTCATATGGTGACTTTGGGCGCTTATGGTAGTCTCTTCCTCGGGATGGAACACCACGATATCTGCGTCGCTGCCGACTGCGATGGTGCCCTTGCGAGGGAACAGCCCAAACAGTTTCGCGGGGGTAGTGGAGAAGACATCCACCATGCGGTGCAGATCGATCAGGCCGGACATCACCCCTTTGGTGTAAAGCAGGCTCAGCCGGTGCTCGATACCAGGGCCACCGTTGGGTATCTTTGAAAAGTCGTTTCGTCCCAGGGTCTTTTGGTCGGCGAAACGGAAGGCCGCGTGGTCAGTGGACACCACCTGGAGGTCGTTCCGCTTCAGTCCACTCCAAAGCTCGGCCTGGTGCCACTGCTCCCTTAGAGGTGGAGTGAGAACGTACTTCGCCCCCTCAAACCCTTCCTGATCGTACATACTATTGTCCAGAGTGAGGTAGTGGGGGCAGGTCTCGGCGTAGACATGCTCTCGTCTCGCTCTGGCGGCCTGCACCTCCTGCAAGGCTTCGTGACAGCTCAGGTGGACGAAATACACGGGTGCTCCGGCGACCTCCGCCATGCGGATGGCCCGGTGAGTAGCTTCCGCCTCGGCGATGGGAGGACGTGTAGTGGCGTGGTATTTTGGTGCTGTTTTGCCGTCGGCCAGGGCGGCCTTGACCAGAACATCGATCATGAGGCCATGCTCGGCGTGCAGGCACACGAGGGCACCATTGTCGGCGGACCGGCTCATGGCCTTGAAGATGGTGGCATCATCCGCCATGACGGCGCCGGGGTAGGCCATGAACAGCTTGAAGCTTGTAACACCCTGCCGGACCATTTCGTCCAGCTCGGGCAAGCGGCTGTCCGGGAGGTCCAGAATAATCATATGGAAACCGTAGTCGACGGCGGCTTTGCCCTCCGCCTTGGCATGCCACATCTCTAATGCATGCGACAGGGAATCGCCGCGCTGCTGAACGGCAAAATCGACGATAGTGGTCGTGCCCCCGAAGGCGGCAGCCTGGGTGCCTGTCAGAAAGTCGTCGGAGGAGACTGTGCCTCCAAAAGGAAAGTCCAGGTGGGTATGGGGGTCCACGCCGCCAGGGATCACGTAGTTACCGGTAGCATCGATGGTCTTGTCGGCCTGGGCGGCCAGGTCCGTGCCAATGGTGCGGACCTTCCCCTCGTCCACCAGGATATCGGCGACATAGCTGTCAACGGCGGTGACGATGTTTCCGTTCTTGATAAGAACGCTCATGGGACCCTCCTTGTCGTCAGTCTAAGGACTCGTCTATCATCAGCAACGTGTTCAAGAGAACATTGGCCCCATCGGCACAGGCCTCAGGGGTGGTATACTCACGGGGCGAGTGGCTGAGTCCGTCCACGCTGGGCACAAAGACCATGGCGATATCAGTGATGGCGGCCATTGCCTGGGCGTCATGGCCGGCGCCACTGGGGATGGGGCGAGAGTCAAGACCCAGCCGCTGGGCGGCCGCGACCACCATGTCTTGAAGACTGCCGCTGGTAGTCGCCGACTGGCCGAGCTCTTCCCGTTTCACCAGGATCTCCGCTCCCGTCGCCGCAGCTATCTGTTGGGATACCTCGTTCAGCCGCCGCTCTGCGTCCTCAAGGCGCTTCACATCTATATCCCGGAACTCCGCGCCCAGTCCCACCTCTCCCGGCACAACGTTGACGGCGTTGGGGGCGACCGTCATCATCCCCACAGTGCCGACACGACACATGCCCTCTGACGTGGCTATGTCATTGACGGCCTGGATGAGCCGGGAAGCGGCAAGGAGGGCGTCCTTGCGGGCATCCATGGGCGTCGTGCCTGCGTGATTGGCCGCCCCTATCACGCGAACGTCGAACACTATCCTGCCGGTAATGCCCGTGACCACTCCTACGGGGATTCCCGACCGATGCAGGACCGGCCCCTGCTCTATGTGCAGTTCCAGATAGGCGCATAGCTCACCCTTCTGCCGCCCTGCCTCCGAGACCCTCACCATGTCGCCTCCGATGGCCTTCAGTCGCTCCGCCATGCTCACGCCTTCGCTGTCCACGGCCTCAAGGTCCGCAGGCTCCAGCAGACCGGCCATGGCCCGGCTACCGAAGAGCCACCGGTGGTAACGCGTCCCCTCTTCGTTGGTGAACACCAGGACCTCGACCGGGTGCCGCGTGACGACGTCCAGGTCGTTGAGCGACCGGACCACCTCTATCGCTCCAAGGACACCCACCGCACCATCGTACCTCCCACCGCTGGGGACGGTATCAACGTGGGAGCCCATGGCGATGGCCGGTCTTTCACCATCTCGGCCCGCCCGCCGGGCAATGACGTTCCCCGCGGTGTCGACGCGCACCGCGAGGCCGGCCTGTTGCATCAGGTCGATTACGAACTGCCTCCCGTCCACGTCGGCCGGGGAGAAGGCGATGCGCTGCATCCCCTCAGGGGTTGAGCCGATGTTTCCCAGGGATTCCAGGGTTCCATTGAGACGCTGTGGATCGACTCTAGCTACTGCCATCGGTAGATGCCTTGTTTCTTCCTTTGCCATTGGCTGGGCCATTCGGCTCTGAAGAGGTATTTCACACATCGACTGCTAGTAGCTGAAGCGTTGCGCATGTCTACCTCCTAGCGACGGTTTATCAGTGGGGTAGGGTTTTGCTAGGGGTCCTCAAATTATCTAGGGTGTGTTGTCCGGGCTTGTTGTACTACATCCCCCCCAGGCTGTCAACTCCGTGTATAGGGTGCTGAGGCTAATGCTTTTGCGGTACATCCTTTAGCCTCGGCCCTAAATGGTGAGGACATGGTGACTGTTCCCATGTCCTCTTTCTCATCCACTGGATCTATCGGTTCTGGCCAGCGAACCTGCCTGCCAGTATATTGGCTATCCCTGGCGAGCGCTGATTTCAGTCTGTAGAAATTCCTTCACGCCTTCGCCTCCTGTTAAGCTTAGCCATAAAGGTCCGTCATCGGGTTCAACTCCGAGGGCAAAGTTGAAAAAGCTGCAACACCGGCGTTCCAGAGTTATCCATTCCGCGAGATTGACGATGACATGTGGATCGCTCGGAAAGCGGAATGCAAACCCATCCGGCAGTTC
>JAPUKM010000281.1 GCA_027295645.1 Chloroflexota bacterium
ACGCCAGGCGGCGGTCTGGCACGCTGGTCTGAGGCCGACTTCATCAACACCCTGCGCACGGGAACCACGCCCGATGGCCGCCAGCTTGATGATGAGAATATGCCCTGGAAGTTCTTCACAAAAATGACAGAAGATGAGTTAAAAGCTATCTGGATGTACCTGCAGTCCCTGCCCGCAAAGGAGTTCAAGGAGAAGTAGGCTAGTAGGTGTAGCAAATTGGTACCTTGTGGAGGCTGGGGCTACACCGAGCTACTCAGTCCGTCCTTCGACAGGCTCAGGATGAGCGGGCAGGTGGGTGGGGGACACTGTCTAGGCGCAACCCTCTCAGATAGTGGTATCATACCCCTAGCCATGCTCCTGAAACACCGCATCGCCCAGCTTGTCGCCCAGGGCGTGGAGGAGGCCCAACGCAGTGGCGTGTTGCCGCAGTTCTCGGTGCCGGAGATCGAGATAGAGCGGCCTCAGCTTCTTGAGCACGGCGACTTCGCCACCAGCCTGCCCCTTCGCCTGGCCCGCGCCGCCCGCATGAGCCCCATGGCTATCGCCGAGGGTCTGGCCCCCCGCATAGCTATCGAGGAGCCCATCGAGCGGGTCGAGGTGGCCAGTCCCGGCTTCATCAACTTCGCCATCAGCCAGGACTGGCTCCGGCAGCAGGTGGAGTCCGTCCTGGAACAGGGCGAGGCCTACGGGAGCGTGGACCTGGGCGAGGGCCAGCGGATCCAGATCGAGTTCGTCAGCGTGAACCCCACCGGCCCGCTCCACGTGGGCCACGCTCGCGGTGCCGTGCTGGGGAGCGGCCTGGCCAGCATCTTGGCCGTCGCGGGCTACGATGTCTCCCGGGAGTACTACATCAACGACACCGGCACCCAGATGGACGCCTTTGCCCGCACCATCTACGCCCACTACCTTCAGGCCCACGGACGCGATGCCGAGGTCCCCCCGGACGGCTACATGGGCTCCTACATGGTGGACCTGGCTGGTGAAGTGGTGGAGAGGGAGAAGGACCGGTTCCTCACTATGCCCGTTGATGAGGCGGTGTCCGCCTTGAGGGAGATCGGTCTGAAGAAGATGCTCGGGTCGATTCGGGAGGACCTGGAGAGGATACGGGTGGAGTTCGACGTATGGTTCAGCGAGCAGAGCCTGTACGACTCCGGCGACTACGAAGCGGCCATGGATATCCTGCGCGGGAGCGGCTACCTGGCCGAGCGAGAGGGCGCTACCTGGTTCACCTCCACCGCTCTGGGCGAGGACAAGGACAATGTCGTGGTGCGCAGTACCGGGGCCCCCACCTACTTCGCCTCCGATATCGCCTACCACTACAACAAGCTGCTCAAGCGGGGATACGACAGGGTGGTCAACATCTGGGGAGCGGACCACCAGGGCCACGTCTCCCGCATGAATGCGGTGGTCGGAGCGCTCGGTGCCGACGCTGACCGGCTCACCATCATCATCTCTCAGATGGTGGCCCTGAAGCGGGGCGAGGAGACCGTCCGCATCTCAAAGCGTACCGGTGACCTGATCACCCTCCGGGAGCTGGTTGACGAGGTGGGCTCCGATGCCTGCCGGTTCTTCTTCCTCTCCCGCACCGCCGGGAGTCAGATGGACTTTGACCTGGAGCTGGCGAAGAAGGAGTCCGATGACAACCCGGTTTACTATATCCAGTACGCCTATGCGCGCATCGCCGGGATCATGCGGCTGGCTCAGGAGCGTGGCCTGGACTATGCGCAGGGGGATGTGAGTCTCCTCACCCATGAGGCGGAGGTGGCGCTCATCCGCAACATGCTGCTCCTGCCGGAGATCATCGAGGGGATAGCGTTGAGCCTGGAGCCGCACCACCTGCCACGGTACACGGTGGAGCTGGCCACGGCCTTCCACTGGTTCTACCAGCAGTGCAGGGTGGTCTCCAACGAGCCGGGCGACGAGGCGATCACGCAGGCGCGGCTCAAGCTGACGGAGGCGTGCCGGACGGTGCTGGCCCGCTGCCTCTCCCTCATGGGCATGAGCGCCCCGGAGCGGATGTAGAGCTACTCCAGGCCCTCGTCCTTGTACTGGCGGCCGTGGCGTACGTATGAGTCGGCGATGTGCTTGATCAGCTCGCGGTGCCGCTCGGCGGTCTGGGCACGCACCTTGCCAGGAACGCCCACCACCATGGAGCCATCTGGGATTTTGGTGTCCTCCAGCAGTACGGCCCCGCTGGCGATGATCGAGAACTCCCCCACCTCGACGCCCTCATTGACGGTGCAGCCGTTGCCCAGGAGGCAGTTGTCGGCCACGAGCTTGGCGTGGCACACCACGCCGTGACCCAGGGTCACGCCGTCGCCGATGCGGGCGGGCTGGTCGGAGTGGACGAGGGAGTTGTCCTGGATGTTGCTGTTCTTCCCGATGACAATTTTGGCGTTGTCGCCCCGGATGACCGCTCCCGGCCAGACGCTGGAGTTCTCGCCGATCTCCACGTCGCCCACCACGTACGCGGCCTCGCTGATGAAGGCTGAGGGATGTATCGCAGGCGTGTGACCTTGGAAGCTACGGATCAATGGTTGTCCTCCTACGTAGGGTGGTTCTCGCAGACAAACAGCGGCATTGTACCGCATGGCCGCCAACGTTGCACCTGGTCTATCTTGTTGCGCCGATTCGCCTATGCTACACTCCGCCGTGGCAAACTCGGACGGCCTCTCCTTCATTCTTCAGCGGGGGTAATTCTTGCAGGATATTTCTCTCTCTATAAACGGTAAGACGCCGTTGGATGTGGCGATCGGCGCAGCTAGGGAGGCGGGAACGCTCCTGAGGGATCGCTTTCACACGGCCAAGGAGGTTTCCTACAAGGGCCCGTCCAACCTGGTCACCGATGTGGACCTGGCGTCGGAGAGGCTACTCCAGGCGACCTTCGCACGGGAGTTCCCCGACTTCGGCTTCCTGGGCGAGGAGTTTGGAGAGCAGGGCGATGGCACGGGGCTCCGGTGGATCGTCGACCCGGTGGACGGCACCCGCAACTACGCCCTGGGGGTCCCGCACTTCGCGGTGTCCATAGCGCTGGTCCGCGACTCCGATCCGCTCCTGGGTGTCACCTACGATCCCATCCGCGATGAGCTGTTCCACACCGCCAAGGGCGAGGGCGCCTTCCTCAACGGCGAGCGCCTCTCGGTGGCCGAGCATACGTCGGTGGCGGAGAGCCTCCTCGGCTTCGACATGAGCGCCATGGACGACAAGGCCATCTACGCGCTCAAGCTGGTCCAGGGGTTGTGGCCGGGGCTGCAGGGCGTTCGGGTCATGGGCTCCGCCACGCTGGGCCTGGCCTACGCCGCG
>JAPUKM010000282.1 GCA_027295645.1 Chloroflexota bacterium
GGGATATCCAGCTGCCGGCCCAGGACGGCCAGCTGCTCCACGGCGGCGGGCCGCCGCAGGTCTGCGGCCACCAGCAGCGTGCGGTGACCCTGGTTCCGCAGGTGCAGGGCCAGCTTGGCTGAGGTGGTGGTCTTGCCCGACCCCTGCAGTCCCAGTACCAGCAGGACTGAAGGGGCCTTGGGCGACGGCTGGAGCCCATGGTGGCCCTGACCCAGGAGGGCGGTGAGCTCCTCATGGACTATCTTGACCACCTGCTGTCCGGGGGCGAGGCTCTCCAGCACCTGGCTGCCCACGGCCCGCTGCTTGATCCGGTCGATCAGTTCCCGGGCGACGCGGAAGTTGACGTCCGCCTCCAGGAGGGCCAGGCGGACCTCTCTGAGCGCCTCGTCCACGTCGCCTTCGGTGAGGCGTCCGCGGTTGCTCAGGCGGTTGAAGACCGTAGTGAGCTTATCGGTGAGGGTATCAAACATACCCCAATTGTAGCGCAATCCGGGCGGGCTGTGAGAGCGGTGGCTCCGTGCTAGAATGCCGCCAGCGCTCCAAACAATCTTTGAGGGGCCGTTGTGATCAAGCTGTTCCTGGATATCGAGACGCTGCCTGGAGAGGAGTCGCTGCGGGACGATATAGCCGCCGAGGTCAGGCCGCCGGCGAATATCAAGAAGGCGGAAACGCTCCAGAGGTGGGAGAAGGAGCAGAAGCCTGCCAGGGTGGAGGAGGAGTACAGGAGGACCGCCCTGGGGGGGCTTCAGGGTAGGATTCTCTGTATCGGTTATCTCAGGGAGGACGGCCACGGAGAGACGGAAGGGGTCATCTCCGGTGATGAGCGCGAGATCCTGGCGGCGTTCTGGGAGCTGGCGGGAGACGTGGACCTCTTCGTTGGGTTCAACGTCCTTGACTTTGACCTGAAATTCATTGTCCAGAGGTCCATTATCAACGGTGTCAGGCCGTCACGGACGATCTCATTCGCCCGATTTCGCAGCGAGCCGGTCTACGACGTCATGTGGGAATGGGAGCACTGGAGTAATAAAAGAATAAGTCTCGATACACTGGCACACGCGCTTGGGGTTGAATCTCCCAAGGATGGCATCGATGGCAGCAAGGTGTATGACTACTACAAAGAGGGCAGGACCAAAGAGATTTATGACTATTGCCTGAGAGATGTGAGGGCCACTCGGGAGATCTACAGGAGGATGAATTTCCTCCAATAGCCGGTGGTGGTCATCAGGCCACTGTGTTCGTATGTGGAGCGAGCCTGAGGAGGTGCCGTGTGTCTAATGTGGAAGAGAAGCTGAAGGAGATGGGGTATTCCCTGCCGCCTCCGCCACCCCAGGGTGGGAACTACATCCCGGCCTACCGGACCGGAAACCTTGTGTTCCTGGCAGGCGTTGTCTCTCGGCGGGCCGACGGCTCATATATTACAGGCAAGGTGGGCCGTGACCTAACGGTGGAGGAGGGGTATGAGGCGGCCCGGCTGTGTGCTCTGAACAGCCTCGCCAATCTGAAGGCGGCCATTGGAGACCTGGACCGGGTTGTCCACTTTGTGAAGGTGCTGGGCATGGTGAACAGCGATCCTGAGTTCAATTCCCCACCCGCGGTCATCAACGGCTTCTCAGATCTGATGGTGGACGCCTTTGGCGACCGGGGACGCCATGCCCGCTCCGCCGTGGGCATGGCCACGTTGCCCGGTGGCGTGGCCGTAGAGGTGGAGGCGATTGTTGAGGTGAAGGAGTAGCCTGCCATGAAGATAGACGTGCACTGCCACTATGTTCCGGAGAGCTGCCTGGAGCTTCAGGGCCAGGGCCCTGACCCTACCGCCATGGTGGGCGACATGACCGATTTGGACAGGCGGCTGCTGGATATGGACGCCATGGGCGTCGATATCCAGGCCATCTCCCCGTGGTTAGGCTTCCTGAACAGAGACCCGGCCATCGCCCACCGGGTGAATGATGGCATAGCCCAGGCGGTTGATCTTCATTCCGACCGCCTTGTTGGACTGGCCGCGGTCCCCATAAGCAGCCCCGCGGAGGCGGCGGCCGAACTGGAGCGGGCCGTCAAGGAGCTTGGCTTGCGTGGCGTTGAGATAGGGAGCAACGTTGGCGGAAAGAATCTGGACGCCAGGGAGTTGGCCCCGTTCTATGCCAAAGTCCAGGAGCTGGACGTACCGGTCTTCATCCATCCGGTGGCGGTGCTGGGCATGGACCGCCTGCAAAGCTACCACCTGGGCAATCTCATAGGCAACCCCACCGATACCGCCGTCGCCGCCGCCTGTCTCATATTCGGTGGCGTGCTGAAGGAGTTCCCCCGCCTCAAGTTCTACCTGGCGCATGGCGGCGGCAGCTGCCCTTACCTCCGTGGACGCTGGGAGCATGGCTGGCATGTTCGGGAGGATGTCAGGATAGCTATCAAAAGCCCTCCCAGCGAATACTTCAAGCTGCTCTACTTCGACTCCCTGGTGCACTCACCGGCTGCGCTGAGCTATCTGGTAGATAGCGTTGGAGCGGAGCGGGTTATGCTTGGCACCGACTACCCCTTCGATATGGGCGACCATGACCCTATTCGGAGTGTGGATTCGCTGTCGAACCTTTCGGATGGTCAGCGGGAGATGGTCATCGGCGGGAACGCGGCGGCTCTACTCAAAATCGACTGAGAGCGCCGCAACTCTGTGGATGTCCTCCAGATTGACTCTGTTGCCCTTTGCATAGTAGACTAGACAATGGTTGTATCTACGAATTGGGGGAAATTCCCATAGATGTCAGGGTTTTGGTCCCTAGAAGTCCCTTTCTGGCCGAAACGAAACAAGCGTCAGAAGCCAGACAAAGCTACGGAAGCCGCTGTAACTGCGTCTGGTGAGCAGACTGTTGTGGCTTCAGTACCTGAGGCTCAAGAGCCTGCAGTGGAGTCAAAAAAGCCAGCAGATGCTCCGGCGGCCGTAGCTCAGGAGGCGGCACCAGAGCCACAACAGTCTGAGACTCCACAAGTCGAAACTCAAAAGCAGGAGAGGCCGCCGGATCCACAGGTAGCCGCCCCGAGCACCGCGCCTCAGCAGCAGACGAGGCCGCAGGATGCCGCACAAGTGGCCTCCTCTAGCACCCGTCGGCTGTGGGGCAGAGATTTCACCATTGTGAACGGTGGCCTCTCGCCAGACCAGGTGATCGGCTTCGTAGAGAACGTTCGAGTCGAATACGAGAATCGCCTGCAAGAAAAGGGCGGTTCCAATACCTGGGACAGCTTCTCTAAGCAGGTGCTGGCCGAGGCCGAACGTGAGGCTGCGCGGATCAGACTCAGAGCACAGCAAGAGGCCGAGGTGGAGGCCGCCCGGTTGATTTCAGAAGGCAAGCGGCGAGCCCAGGAGGAAACTGACAAAGCCTCCCGGCGGGCGCAGGAGATCACCGAAAAAGGGGTTCAGGACATCCTCACCGCCGCCAACAAGAAGGCACAGATTGCCGAATCCCGAGCCAGGCAGTTAAGCCAGCTTATGCTCATCAGGGCCAGGGAGGATATTCAAGACCACATCACTGGCGAGGTCCAGCGTGCCTATCACAAGCTGAACGGGATGCTAGAGGACATGATGGGCAGCGCCAAAGGTATTGAGGCGGAGTGGAGGGACAAGACCCTGGAGTTGTGGAGCACCCCTGCTCTGGGGGAGGCCATGGATGAGACCCTCCTCTTGGGGAATGGTCAGACAGAGGCGCTGGAAACTTCTTCGCCACCTGCAGTTCTGGAGGAGGATCCAGCAATCGCCCAGCAGATGCCGCAAGAGCGGATGACAGAGCCCGCAGAGAGGGTTGACCTTTCAGCACCTGCGGAGGCCTCATCCTTAACAGAGGACCAGGTGGTGGGCACGCAAGAGGTCAAGGTGGAGAGTGCTCCTTCAGTGGACATTGAGACACCGTCCAATGAACTGGCTGTTGAACCGGTCCCAGATCCTCAAGAGGAGCCACGGGTGGCTCCGGCCCCGGAGATTGAGCAGCATGCTCCGGAAGATATAGTGATTGGTGAGGCGGCGACTCCTGCGCGGCCTGAAGAGCGAGCGAACGTCTCTAGCACGATTGTGGAGCCGCTGCTGTCGCCTGAAGAGCCGCTTCTGGCCCCAGTAATCGAGGAGATTGCGACCCCTAGTGTGGACGGAGGCGTGACTCTGGCGCCCGCCTCTCAAGAGGAGCCTGGCCGGCACGTCCCGTCCGAAGTGGATGTAACGATAACGGTTTTGGGAGAAGAGACGACTGCAGAGAAGTCCCAGGCCAAACAGGGCGCCCAGCAAAAGGACGAGGAGCCGTCTCCCGGTTTGGGCGGCCGGTTGACACCGAAGGCAGGCAACGATTCGAAGGATGACGAGGTCAAATTCAACGACATGTACAATGGAGAGGTGGATCTGATCCTGACTCCCCCCGTCGATTTTGCCAGGGTTTCAGAGCTCTACACCCACCTTCAGGCGCTCCCTGAGGTGCGAGTCTTGCATACGGCGGGCTCCTGGGAGCAGGGGACGGTTGTTACAGTAATTATTGATAAAGCGGGACCACTCATCGGCCCACTGAAGAAGATGCCCACTATAGAAGCGAAGCCTCTGCTTGCAACGACCAGCTCCGGCTTTTTGAAAGGCGCTATGGGCTCTTTGGGCGATAAGGGCCGCAAGAGACCGCGGATCAACATTACGTTCAAGGAGTCCGAAGCGCCGCAACCGGACAGCGATACTGCAACGGGGCAGGAGACCTCCTCGTAAGGAGTAGCAATGGCTTCGCCGACCAACCAACGAAAAACAGTTGTGGAGATGCTACTGGAAGCAAACCTACTGACCAGAGACCAGTTGCTTCATGCCCAGGATGCCCAGCGTAAGAGTGGCCATAGGATCGAAGATGTCTTGGTGGAGGAGCAGTTGGTTGATCCTGAGCAGGTGGCCCTTTTGAGCAGTCTGCAGCTGGGCGTTCCATTTGTGAACCTGAAAAAGCAAGAGGTTGACCCCAGGGCCGTTGAGCTTGTTCCCGAGTCAATATGTCGGCAACATGTGGTGGTGCCACTGCAAGTGCAGGATAGCTCTTTGACTGTAGCGATGCAGGACCCCGGCAACATTCTCGTAGTCGATACACTTGCTGCTCAGACCAGGAAGAGGATTGATCCGGTGTACGCTCTGACCGAGGATATCTTAGAGGCCATAGACATCAATTATCGGGTGAGCGGCGAGATCGAGAAGCAGTTGAGTCAGCTCCCCACGTTCCAAGGGATTGATGAGAGCGAGAGCCAGCTTTCCGCTGAAGCCATCGCTCAGGCCCCGGTGGTCCGTATCGTGGACCTGGTCATTCGCCAAGGAGCGCGGGACCGCGCCTCGGACATCCACATTGAGCCCCAGGAGGACGGGCTAAGAGTCCGCTTCCGAATCGACGGAATCCTGCATGAAGTGATGACGTTGCCTCTTAACGTCCACTCTGCCCTGCTATCACGGATCAAGATCATGGCAGGGCTGAACATCGCCGAACGAAGGCGTTCGCAAGACGGGCAGATCACCTTCAAGGATGGCGAGCGTACCCTGGATATTCGTGTGGCTACAAGCAACACGGTCAACGGCGAGATGGCTGTCCTTCGGCTGTTGGACAAGACGTTTGCTTTCCTGACGCTGCCGGAGTTGGGATTTCTGCCGAGCCCTCTGGAGAGATACCGGCAGATGTTGAAGACCCCCTTCGGTATGGTCCTGATCAGCGGGCCTACGGGGTCTGGAAAGACCACGACGCTGTATGCCTCCGTCAACCAGTTGGACAGCGTGGGACGAAACATCATCAGCATTGAAGACCCCGTGGAGTATCACTTCGACAGCATCAACCAGATGCAGGTGAACGTTCAAGCGGGAGTCACCTTTTCCACTGGTCTACGCGCCTGCATGCGACTGGACCCGGATGTGATCCTCGTGGGTGAGATTAGAGATGGTGAGACGGCACAGATCGCCGCCCAAGCGGCCCTTACCGGTCATCTTGTCCTTTCTTCCGTCCACGCCAACGACTCTTTGGGGGTCATCTATCGTCTTATTGATCTTGGAGTCGAGCCGTTCCTGGTCGCCTCCTCGGTCATCGGCATCATCGCTCAGAGGATGGTCCGACGTATATGTAACAACTGCTCCCATATGGCTGCGGTATCCATGGAGGAGCAGCTCTCTTTTGAGAGGGAGATGGGGGAGCGCCGCACCCAGTTTCTGTACGGCGATGGCTGTAACGTTTGTGCCCAGACCGGTTATTTGGGCCGATCGGGTATCTATGAAGTGATGATCCTGAGTGAAGACATCAGACGCATGATTCTGGACAACGAGCCCGCGGATGCCATCCGTGCCCAAGCGATTGAGGAGGGCATGATCTCCCTGTGGCGCGACGGCATGAATAAAGTCCAATCAGGACTCACCACGCCTTACGAAATCATCCGAAATGTATTCACCGCAGCGTAAGGAGCTGTACCATGGCTAGGGTCACCCAAGACGCAAGACTGCCCAAACTCAACTTCAAGTTCGTTGCCGTCGGTAGCGGTGGGCGAATTGTGCGTGGGAATATCAAGGCGATCAGCGAAGTCGATGCTCAGAACCTGTTGGTGGAACGGGGAAGAACTCCCGTCTCCATAGAGGAGGCCCCCTCCTTCTGGAGTGTTGAGCAACAACTCCCCGGTTTTTACAAGGTCAAGAAGCGAGAGATAGCGGTATTTTCCCGCCAGTTGGCAACACTGCTCGATTCAGGACTCAGCCTGCTCCCGGCCATACAGCTTCTCAGGAGTCAATCCGGCTCCAGCAGGGGATTTGGGCGGGTGCTTGACACCGTTGCCAAAGACTTGAATGCGGGTGAATTCCTATCTGCGACATTCGCTAAACATCCAAAGGTGTTTGATGAGATCTTTATCCGAACTGTTGCTGTAGGTGAGAGCACGGGAAATCTTCAGTCGGTCCTTCGTGATATGGCGGATCACATGGAGTCCCAGGAGGCTTTCACCAAGAAGATCAAAGGTGCGCTCACCTATCCGATAATCGTCATCACAATTGGGGTGATTGTAGCCTTTGTGCTGCTTACTGTTGCTTTGCCGCCACTGGTTGACATGTTCAGGTCAGTGGGTACGGGTCTGCCCATCCCCACTCGGATGCTAATGGCCATGTCAGCCTTCGTCAACGGTTACAAACTTTACATGCTGGCGTTCGTGGTCATATTCATACCCAGCATAGTCTTGTACGCCCGAAAACCGAGTGGGCGACGTATGATTGACCGGCTCAAGATGAACATTCCCGTTATTGGACCGGCCGTCCAAATGGGTGAGCTGGCGCGCATAGCCCGGACCATGTCCATGCTGTTGGCGTCAGGTCTCCCACTTCAGGAGATTATGGAGATCATACCCAGAACTACCACCAACAGTATTGTGTTCGACGCCACAGATGCGGTGCGGCAGGGGCTGGTACTTGGGCAGGGTCTCAGCGGACCGATGGCAGCGCAACCGATCTTTCCACCCCTGTTTCTCCAGATGGTCCGGGTGGGTGAGGAGACCAATGCACTGGAGGCTAATATGCGAGTCGTGGCGGACTTCTATGAGACCAATGCCACGGACAGGACTGCGGCCATCGTAAGCATGATCGCACCGCTCAGTACGATCTTCCTAGCGGCTATGGCAGGATTCATTGCATTGGCGGTAATTATGCCGATGTACAGCATTACCGGTTCGTTTTAGTGTTCAGGGCTAGACGGAGTTATGCAAAACCTACCGCCGATCAGCCTGGTATTCGTCGGGCAATCGTAAATCGTACCGTAGGTGTTATTGCCCTCTTCCTGGCTGTATTTCTGCTGGACGCGTGTGGCCTTGTTGGAGGGGGCGACGCGACGCCAATTCCCCGGACACCTCGCCCAATTCCTACACCCACCTCCACGGCCATTGCTGAGAATACCCCTGAACCCACACCTGCTCCGACGTCCACCCCTGCACCTAATCTCAGTCGTGTTGAGGTGGAACGTTTGGTGTCGACCGGTATTGTTCGTTGCGCCGACCAGATAGCTGTGGGAAGCGCTGCGTCAGAAGATGAAGTGCTCGAGAACGAAATCAGGCTGGTCTTGGCCTCGTCGTATAGTCCGATTACGAAATCATGGTTGGTCGAAGGGTCTAACACTGATCCGGCGTTGACATTTGGCATTTGGGAGGTGAGCGACTCCACCCGGGAGGTGTTTCCGCTTGACGGCATCGCACGTTCGATAGCAACGCCAGGATTGATCTGTGCCTTGCCCATATCCACCCTGGCCAGTTCGCCGAGCCCTCCCCGGTTTCTCGCACCTACTCCTACACCAGCTCCTGCTCCTACTCCAATGCCCGCTCCTGCGGTGGACTCCCCTGAAAGGGCCGCGCTCACTGTCTGGACCAGCGTGTACAACTGCTACGGCCACTTTCCGGATTTCTCAAGCTTCCAAGCGTTCGAGGCGGGCCCCAATACCTGGACGGTGGAGGGCAAATCTGGCATAACCCACTACGGTCTGTGGCAGGTAGATGCCTTCACTAAGGCCATAACACCCCTCGATGAGTTGGCCGTTCAGGCCCAGCAGCGATGTACCTCTGAGGTGACACTCCCAGCGGTGGTCTCTGGCGACCAGGCCCGGCTCCGGGTGTGGATCGCTGTTTACGACTGCTTCCCAGAGCCAGTACCGGGAGCGGACCCCAATCCGATACCTCCGGAAGAATTCTTCACGGATTTCCAGGAGAGCGCGGAACGCTGGGTGGTGGAGGGCAAAGGTGAAACCGAGCGTGTCGTTGAGGTGACGGAGACCGAGCAGGGCACAACAGAGACGTCCACGGTGGGGGCAACGCCGACAACGTACTACGGGCTTTGGATTGTGGATACCGTTACAGGCGAGATCACCGCTCTGGACGCGAAAGCCCGGGATATTATAGAAAAAGGCTGTTTCAACCCGCTCTAAACCCAGGACTACGGGCGCATGTGCGCGTGAGACAGCCGGCCCACCTCCCAGTCGTCCATATAGACGGTCTAGAATCACCCAGTTGTTCCGGGACGGCTCACCCCCCTGTCATCCATTAGGGTGATTTACAATCGCCCTCTCAGACTCTACGCTTATACGGGGGAGTATGCATGGCGGTCAAGGTGGTAACGGCGAGACTACTGGGACAAAT
>JAPUKM010000283.1 GCA_027295645.1 Chloroflexota bacterium
ACACCGGATGCACCTGCGTCGAGGCGATCTCCGCCAGCGGCACCAGCACGAAGGCCCGCTCCGCCATACCCGGGTGAGGTACGGTAAGGCTCGCCGTCGATATCACCTGGTCCCCATAGAGAAGAAGGTCGATATCCAGAACACGGGGACCGTACCGGAAGGTGGGACTTCGCCCCACCCGTCGCTCCACCTCCTTGGTCGCCTCCAAAACCTGGTGTGACATCTGGTCGGTTTCCATCTCGCACACCAGGTTCAAGAACGGCGGCTGATCCGTGTAACCCCATGGCTCAGTCTCATAGATGGAAGAGAGCCGGATCAGCTTCAGCGAATTGCGCAGCAGGCGCAGCCCCTCACGCAGATGCTCCTCCCGCTCGCCCAAGTTGCTCCCGAGGCCCAAGTACGCTGTCACCAACCGCTCACCTCTTGTCGGGACGCTGCCATCCACGTACCACCGCATCAGCCATGCGAGTTACCCTGACCATCGTCTGGACATCATGCACCCGGACAATATCAGCACCATTGGCCACAGAGAGGGCAACGGCAGCAGCGGTGCCCTCCATTCGCTGCTCCACAGGCAGATCGAGTACCAGCCCAATAAAGGACTTGCGAGACGGCCCCACTAGTAGCGGGAATCCCAACTCCCTCAACTCTCGCAGCCTGCTGATGAGCTGAAGGTTGTGCTCCGGCCCCTTGGCGAACCCTATGCCAGGGTCTACGATAATCGCTTCACGGGGTACGCCCGCCTCAACAGCCTGTCCAACGCTTCTAGCTAGTACCGCCTTTACATCAGAGATTAGGTCACGGTACCGGGTGCCCTTCTGGTTGTGCATGAGCACAATGGGTACATTGTGCTCCGCTGCAAGCCCCGCCAAGGCCGAGTCGTACTGGAGTCCCCAAATATCGTTAAGCATTGATACACCCGCGTCAAGCGCCCTCCGCGCCACTCCACTCTTGTAGGTGTCAATGCTCACGGGAACACTCACCTGAGATATCAGGCGCTCCAGGACCGGCATAACCCGCCGTAGCTCCTCATCCTCAGATATCGGCTCATACCGCGGGTGTCCGGCGAACGCCCGCGTTGACTCACCGCCCACATCGATGATGTCGGCTCCCTCCTCCTCAAACCGGCGGGCTTGGTCAACCGCGGCCTGGACGTCATCACCGGTCCCATCACCAGAGAAAGAGTCCGCGCTGATGTTTACTACACCCATCACATAGGTACGCACGCCCCAAACGAATCTCTGCCCTCGACACATCATATAGGCAGGATTCCCTCGCTCGTCGGTGTGGTCTGGTACTGGTGCTTGCATCCTCTTATCACCGGAAGAAGTCCCGGACTATTCTACCATCGCTGCTGCACAGCCTCCTGCACCGCCACCATTGAACACCTCGGCACATAGCATTTCAGGATAGCCTCACTCACAGGCCTTACTTGCCAGCTAGGGGGAAATCTGCTAGCATCTCCCTTCGATGGCAACCTGCACGTTGCATCAGTCATTATCTATCTTATTTGTTCGAGGTTACTATGGCCGTTGAGAAGAAGATCAAAGAGCGGCTTGCTGAGTTGCGTAAGCGCCGCGAGAAGTCAAGACTGGGTGGCGGCGAGGAAAAGATCAAGCAGCAGCATGCCAAAGGCAAGCTCACCGCCCAAGAACGTATAGACCTCCTTCTAGACAAAGGCACCTTTGAAGAGATTGACCCGTTCGTTACACACTGGTCACGAGACCTGGCAGGTAAAGAGGATCTCTTCCTGGGTGACGCCGTCGTCACCGGCTTCGGCAAGATTCACAACCGGCTGGTCTTCATCTATTCCCAGGATTTCACCGTCTTCGGCGGGTCATTGTCGGAAGTCGTCGCAGAGAAGATCTGCAAAATCATGGACATGGCCCTCAAGACCGGTGCTCCAATCATCGGCCTCAACGACTCTGGTGGAGCACGTATCCAAGAAGGGGTTGTAAGCCTGGCGGGCTATGGTGAGATCTTCCTTCGTAACACCCTGGCCTCTGGAGTTATCCCGCAGATTTCGGTGATCCTGGGACCCTGCGCCGGCGGTGCAGTCTACTCCCCGGGCATAACCGACTTCGTTTTCAAGCTCAAGGGCATCGGCCAGATGAACATCACAGGCCCGGACGTCATCAAGGCCGCTACAGGCGAGGTGGTGACCCATGAAGCCCTCGGAGGGGCTGACAGCCACGCCATACACAGTGGCGTATCACATTTCAGCCATGCCTCTGAAGCAGAATGCCTTGAAGAGGTACGACGCCTCCTCAGCTTCCTGCCGCAAAACAACATGGAGGACCCTCCAACCTCTCCAAGCTATGACGACCCAGAACGTACTGACGACATGCTTCAGACCATCGTCCCCGATGACCTGGTTAAGCCGTATGATATGCGAGAGCTTATAGCTCGCGTCGTGGACGACGGCGACTTCCTGGAGATCCACCGTCTCTTCGCCCAGAACATTATCGTAGGGCTTGCCCGCATGGGCGGACAGCCTGTCGGCATCGTCGCCCAGGAGCCCAACTACCTTGCGGGTGTGCTGGACATCGACGCCTCCACCAAGGCGGCCCGGTTCGTCCGCATGTGCGACGCCTTCAACATCCCCATCATCAGCCTCGTGGATGTCCCCGGCTTCCTTCCAGGCTCAGACCAGGAGCTTGGCGGCATCATTCGACATGGAGCCAAGCTCCTCTATGCCTATGCTGAAGCTACCGTCCCCAAGATCACCACTATCGTCCGGAAGGCTTACGGTGGTGCTTACGTGGTCATGGGGAGCAAACATCTGCGTGCAGACATCAACTTCGCTTGGCCCACAGCTGAGATCGCCGTCATGGGACCAGAGGGTGCGGTGAACATCATCCACCGTCAAGAAATCGCCTCCTCCAAGGACCCGGAAGAGACCCGTGCACGGCTGAGCAAAGATTACCGCAAGCGGCTTGCCACTCCCTATGTCGCTGCCCAGCGTGGATACATAGACGACGTCATCGATCCTGCAAACACCAGGCCCCGTATTATCAAGGCTCTGGAAATGCTTCAGAATAAGCGCGACAGCCTGCCCCCCAAGAAGCACGGCAATATCCCCCTGTGACGGGAGCTACGATATGGCCGACGACTGTAAGAATGACGACACAACCGCCTCCCTAATGGCCACAGTAGAGGCCATTGTCAACGCAGCCGAAGAGAGTTACGGCATCACTCTCACCACGCCTGAGGCAAGCCCCTGGAAGTCTGCGTACCGCGGAGCTGCCGCCCGGAACAGTGAGAGCGCCCCTGGTGGATGGCGAAACCTGGGGACATAAACCACTCTTCGTAGCCACTCATCATTCTGACTGAAGTTCCTGATATAATCCGAGTGAGAGCATCGGAGTAGGTTCTCTCGCTGGAATTCGGTCGCTACCATTGCTCCAAGCGGGCCGTTGTTTAATTGACCGGCTACCTGCAACCAAGACCGTCTGGAGCGCTGAAGGAGGGAGTTCGACTTGTCTGACTCACAAGCCATAGAGAGGGCCAAAGAGCACTTCGGAAAGATCCTTGAGCAACAGCTTGAGCGGGTCGAACGCCTCAAACAGCACCAGGAGTGGACAGACTACACATCCGCTAAACCAATCATTATCGGCGTCATTGGCGGCGACGGTATTGGCCCCACCATCACAGCAGAGGCCCAGCGCGTCCTGGAGCACCTCCTCAAAGAGCAGGTTGAAGCCGGTAAGGTGGAGCTTCGTCCTATCGAGGGCCTCACCATCGAGAACCGGGCTGCAAAGCTGAAGGCCATCCCAGACGATGTACTGGAGGAGATCAAGCGCTGCCACGTAACCCTCAAGGGCCCAACCCACACCCCGGAAAAAGGGGACGGTTGGCCCAACATTGAGAGTGCTAATGTGGCCATACGCAAGGAGCTTGACCTGTTCGCCAACATCCGTCCTGTCCGTATCCCCAGTGAAAACGTCGACTGGACCTTCTTCCGAGAGAATACCGAAGACCTGTACGCTCTTGGAAGTCAGGGAATTAACGTCACCGATGACCTTGCCATCGACTTCAGGCTGATCACCACCCAGGGGTCTGAGCGCATCATCGATGCCGCCTTCGCCCATGCGCAACGCACCGGCAAAACCAAAGTGACCATCGTTACCAAAGCCAATGTAGTCAAGACTACTGATGGGAAATTCCTGGAGGTGGCGGGGCAGGTGTCCGCCAAATACCCGGGGATCTCCTGGGACGGCTGGTATATCGATATCATGACCGCCAAGCTGCTGGACACTGCGCGCCGCAGCGACTTCCAGGTACTAGCGCTGCCCAACCTCTACGGCGATATCCTGACTGACGAGGCTGCCCAGATCCAGGGTGGTGTCGGCACCGCTGGAAGCGCCAACATCGGCAAGCGGTACGGCATGTTCGAAGCCATCCACGGTTCAGCCCCTCGCATGGTGCAGGAGAACCGTGCGCAGTATGCAGACCCCAGCTCGGTCTTGCGGGCCGGCGCCATGCTCCTCGAGCACATCGGCTTCACCGACCTTGGAGACCGGCTCCACAAGGCCCTTGATATCTGCGGTCAGTACGAGCGCAAGATCGTCATGACCGGACGGGACACTGGCGCCACCAGCAGGGAGTTCGGAGAGTACATCATGTCCACGGTTGTGGACCCAACTGTTGCCTCACGCTGGGAGTCGTACGTTAAGGCTTAATGATCAGCAATGCCTACTAGGTCGCTGAGCACATGCAAGGAGCGGAGGGCACAATGAGGAAGAAGGTCACAGTCGTTGGAGCGGGCCAGGTTGGCGGTACAACCGCCCTACAAATCTTTCAGCGCGGGTATGCCGACGTGGTGCTGACGGACATCGTTGAAGGTCTTCCTCAGGGAAAAGCCCTCGACATCCTGGAATCCGGCCCCATCATCGGCTCCAACGCACAGATCGTTGGAACCAACGGTTACGAAGAGACCGCGAACTCTGACCTGGTAGTAATCACGTCGGGAGTGGCGCGCAAGCCAGGCATGAGCCGAGACGACCTGCTGTTCACCAACATGGACATCATCGGTGCGGTCACCAGAGAGATCGTACGCTATTCTCCCAACTGCATAATCGTCACTGTCACCAACCCCTTGGACGCCATGACCCAGCACGCTTACGAGGTGAGTGGCCTCCCTAAGCAGCGGGTCATCGGACAATCGGGAATCTTGGACACGGCCCGTTTCCGCACCTTTCTAGCTCAAGAGTTGAACGTATCAATACGAGATGTCCAAGCTTACGTCCTGGGTGGCCATGGCGACACCATGGTACCGCTCGTCCACTACACCACCGTCGGCAGTGTGCCGGTCACCGAGCTACTTCCCAAGGATACTCTTGAGCGCATCGTCCAGCGCACCCGCGATGGCGGGGCCGAGATCGTTGGCCTCCTAAAGACAGGGAGTGCATTCTACGCACCTGCTGCTGCCGTCGCCGAAATGGTGGATGCCATTCTTCTGGACCAGCACAGGATCCTCCCATGCGCGGCATACCTAGAAGGAGAGTATGGCATCAGCGGACTCTACTCTGGAGTCCCGGTGAAGCTGGCGGCCGGAGGCATTGAGGAGATCGTCAGTATTAAGCTCTCGGCGGAGGAGGAAGCGATGCTGAAGCAATCGGCAGCGGTCGTCCAGGAGCTGATCGACTCCATGCGCAAGCCGCGGGTGTAAGCACATCCGCACTGTCTCCGAACTCTCGCATAGAGTAACGGGAGCACACCGTACGCCATCCGTGGGCCAACACCCTCCTGCTGTTGCTCTCCTGGGCGAAGGGATCACCGGTGTGCTTGGCCCGGTCTCCGGCAGTAGCGATCAGGCCATCTACCTGAACCTTCACCGGATAACCGGCTTTGCTATCCTTGCGCTATTGCCCTGGAAGAGCCGGGTTGTTCTACGCGCTCTGCGCCGCCGTAGACGCATGGTGAAGGTGTGCGGAAGGGCTGAGATCGGACCCCTAGAGGTGCGATCCGACGCGTCGGGAAGGGTGGGCTGGGCGGAAACAATCACTCCGTTGCGGCGCAGCTCATCTTGAGCTTGTCGAAAGGTACACCAGGTTCTATGACTCCCTCAGATTGGGTATGTGAGGGGTAGATGGGCAAGATGGAGACTACTAGACCTTGGCAGCCTCGGCCACCTTCTCCTCAATCCTTCGCGGGGACACGATGTGCCGACCCAGCCCCATCTCCTTCGGACTGAAGCCCAGCGCCAGACCCACCAGTTGCGGCAGGTGCAGGATGGGCATGTGGATCCTGATGCCATTCTGCGAGGCCGCCTTGGGCTGGAAGCTGTCCAGGTTCAAGTGGCACAGGGGGCATGGCGTAACCATAGCATCCGCACCCAGGCTCTGGGCCTCGGATGTGTGATTGGCCACCATGGCGAGCGAGTTCTTCTCGTTGATGGTGAGGATGGGGAAGCCGCAGCACCGGGTCTTACCGGAGAAGTCCACCACCGTTGCGCCCACCGCCTCAATGAGGGCCTCCAGAGACCTCTCCCGACCCGGGTGCGAGTCGAACTCAAGGGCCCAGGATGGCCTCACGATATAGCATCCATAGAACGGAGCTAGCTTGAGATCTGGCAGGGCGCGCACGAACTTCTTCTTCAACTCTTCAATCCCAATATCCTCCACCATGATCCACATAATGTGCTTGATCTCCGCAGTGCCCCTATACTCCAAGCCCTCCTCCTTGAGGGTCTCGTTAACCTCAGCAAGGTGGGCGGGATCATCCCGGAGCCGCTTATTTGCCTGACTCATCACCCCCTGGCACGTAGAGCAGATGGTCATGATGGGCAGACCCATCTGTTCCGCCATGGCGAAGGTACGGGCGTTCAGCGTGTCGCCCAGAAACTCGTTCTTCTCCTGCAGAATCCCTGACCCTGTGCACGAAGCTCCGTACATCTCTTCCAACTCGATGTCCAGCCGCTCACACACCTTGAGGACCGCAGGATACAGCTCTGGACACCCACCACGAGACACACACCCTGGAAAGAACGCATATTTCACTTGCGGGCCTCCACCTTCTTAAAGATTCGGCGTACGTTCTTGACCCCCGGAATCGACTTATGCCGTATGGGTGGAAGTTTCCGGCGGCGCAGCGCCCGCAGGCCGATCGGAATCATCCCCAACAATGGGCCAAGGCTTAGCGGGTTGAACATCCCAAAGGTCTTGGGGATCATCCGAAGCTCGTCCAGCCAGCCGCTGTGCTCCACCAGATCACTAAAGGCCTCGGTATGCCGCGCCCCATAGTTACCATCGAAGCCAGCAGCGATGGCCCTGTCGCGCAGCGCCATAATCCGATCCATGGGTGCCACGCCCTTGGGGCACACCTCCACACATTCATAGCATCTTGTGCAGTCCCATATCCCCGTATACTTGCTGAGCTCTTTCAGGCGATGTTTGTCGGCATCATCGCGCGGGTCGCCCACAAAGCGGTAGGCCTTCGCCAGCGCCGCGGGGCCTAGAAAATTGGGGTCCACCTCCAGCACAGTGCAATCCGAGACACAGGCACCGCACATGATGCAGCCCATAACGCCCGTCAGATGGATCATCGCCTCGTTTGGAGCGATGTACTCATCCTCCGGCTCGGGCTCCTGGGGCTGAAGCCACGGCTCAACGTCTCGGATCTTGTCCCAGAAGGGCTTCATATCCACGACCAGGTCCTTGATGACCGGCTGGTTGGTCATGGGCTCTATCCGCACCTTGCTCTGGCCATCCATCACGCTGATCAGCTTGGTCTTGCACGCCAGAGTGGCATGGCCCTCCACCCTCATTGCGCAGGAGCCGCAGATGGAGGCCCGGCATGAGCACCGCAACGCAAGGCTCTCATCCACCTCCTCCCGGACTTTGATAAGCGAGTCAAGGACAGTGAAGTGCTCCTCCACATCAACCGTGAATTCCTCATAATGCGGTTGAGGTTTGTCAGATTCCGGGTTGAACCGCTTGATCGCTAGCGTAACCTGCATCAGTAGCTCCTCGCTTGTGGTTGCCACCTCGTGATGACCACGGGAAGGTAATCGATGCTTGGCCCCTCGGGGGACGCGTGAACCAGTATGTGCCTCATCCAGTTCTCATCGTCTCGCTCGGGTATATCCGTGCGATAGTGTGCTCCACGGCTCTCTTTGCGTGCCAGTGCACTCACACAAATGGTCTCTGCCACATCCAGCATGAACCCCAGTTCCATTGTAAACAGCAGGCTAGTGTTGAACACCTGACTGTTGTCTCTGACCGCAAGTTGAGCGAACCGCTCTTTCAATTGCAAAATAGCTTTGACGGCCGTCTGCATCCCATCCTCGTTACGAAATACGGCCACGTGCTCGTTCATCGTATCGCCCATATCCCTGCGGATCTTAGCCCAGCTGTCGTTGCCGGGCTCACGAGACATCAGCAACTTGATGAAGTCTCGATCGGCATTGATCACGGACTCCGATATAGCCTTTTCGCCTGCCTCCGCAGCATAGGTGGCTGCAGTGTGTCCAGAGCGGCGACCAAACACAATTGTGTCCAGCAGCGAATTCGCACCCAGTCGGTTCCCGCCGTGGACGCTCACATTCGCACATTCACCGGCTGCGTAGAGGCCTGGAATAGTGGTTGCACCATTCACGTCCGTCTTAATACCGCCCATAATATAGTGGCAGCCTGGTCGTATAGGTACCGGCTGGTCCGCCAGGTTCACATTGACAAAGTCCAGGGCCACTTCATTGATATAGCTAAGCTTAGTCTCTATAAGTTCCCTTCCAAGATGGCGCAGGTCAAGGAGCACACAGCCATCCACGCCGCGCCCCTCGTTGATCTCAGTCTGCACTGCTCTTGACACGACATCTCGTGAGGCTAGCTCCATCATATTCGGAGCGTACTTCTCCATAAACCGATCGCCCTCGGAGTTGAGCAGGTAGGCCCCCTCGCCTCGGGCTGCTTCCGTCATCAGTATGCCGTTGCCCTTAAGGGTCGTAGGGTGGTACTGGACCATCTCCATGTCCATCAGGGCGGCCCCTGCCCGGTACGCCATGGCCATCCCTTCGCCTGTGACGATCAGGCCATTGGTGGACGGCTCATAGACGCGTCCGCTGCCACCGGTTGCCAGTATGACTGCCTTTGATTTGATCAAGTGAAGCTGGCCGGTCATCAACTCCAAGGCCACAACGCCGCGGCATTGGCCGTCGACCATTACCAGGGAGGTCACGAACCACTCCTCGTAGATACGTGCCTGCGACTTGACGATCTGCTCATAGAGGACCTGAAGCAGGGCCTGGCCGGTGATATCGGCAACGAAGAAGGTTCTTGCCACCTCCTGCCCACCAAAACGGCGGGTGCCCAGATGCCCCTCCTCGTCGCGGTTGAAGATAACCCCCATATGCTCCAGCTCTATGAGGGTATCGCCGGCCTCCGAGCACATAACCTCAATGGCATCCTGATCGCCCAGATAGTCGCTGCCCTTCACAGTAGCCAAGGCGTGGTCGTCCCAGTCATCGCCGCGGCTGGTTAGGGCGGCGTTGATCCCCCCCTGGGCAGCGTTTGAGTGACTCCGAACGGGATGTACCTTGGTGATCATGGCCACATTCGCTCCACCTGCATCAGCGGCAATAGTGGCCCGCATGCCTGCCAGCCCGGCTCCCACTACCAGTACGTCATGTTCATAAACTGCCATGTTGTAAACCCTCGGATGAGTTCTGTCGTGACTATATCAGAAATGTGAAATTTTTTACACGTTGGCCGAATCTCCCAACCGATCCAGCACCAGCAGCAGAGACGCGATGCTCTTGGCGTCATGGAACTCTCCCTCACGCAGCATCGTACGAATCTCGCCTAACGGCACGGAGACCACTTCAATACTCTCATCGAATTCTGGTTGTGCCTCTCCTGGTGTTAGCCCGGTGGCTAAAAACGAGTGCATCAGTTCGGTACAGAACCCGGGGGTCGTGTAGAAGCCGCCTAGAGACTCAACGGCCTTGGCCGTAAACCCTGTCTCCTCCAGAAGCTCCCGCCGGGCTGCGGCCTCCGGCGTTTCCCCCACATCTATGCCACCGGCAGGCACTTCAAGCAATGTCTCTTCTACAGCCTTCCTGTACTGGCGTACAAGTATCACGTTCCCATAAGAGTCCACAGGAACTACAGCCACAGCGTCACTGTGCTCCACGATCTCTCGGGCAGAGAGGCCTCCATTAGGTAGCTGCACCGTGTCCACTCGAAGACTCACAACCTTGCCCTGAAAGATGTACCTGCTCTCCTTTGTAGGCTCAGCAGCAATCTTCGACAAAGTCTTCCTCTCCACCTTGCTGGGCTCGAACCTCTGGCCTCTCACCGCTGGCCAAGCTTTTGGGTCAGCGTTGCGTAGTAATGCTCGACAGGCTGTCTGCGGAGGAAACGCGCCCGATAGGGGCTCGCTTCCACTGTGACCCGTGACCCCTCTTCCAAGCTCTCCTCAACGAATCCGTCAATTGAGAGTATGGTCGGATGGTCCGAGTCGACGCCCAACTCTACCGCAGTGCCCGGCGGCAATGCCAGGGCACTGGCAAAGCCCAACTGGGCCGCGACCGGTTTCAGCAGCATATCCCTAGACAGCGGATGGAGAATAGGGCCTCCTGCAGAAAGGGCGTACCCGGTGCTTCCCGTGGCAGTTGCGACAATTACTGAATCAGCGTGGTATACCGTGAATGGGACACCATCTATCTTCACCTCTATGGCTACCATTCTGGCAGCCCCGCCGTTACCTATTACAACCTCATTGAGAGCATGGAGCGGCTCAGAGCCTTTCGGCTCCCCTGCACCGGCACGCGGAGGTAGGATGCGTGCCTGAACCATCGCCCGCTCCTCAATCCTGACATCGTCGCCCAGGTATGCGTCAACCGAATCCAGGGCTAGGTTGGCGGCCAGTTCAGTCATGAACCCCACCCGTCCCATATTTATGCCCAGAATCGGGATGTCGTGGGGTGCCGCTATGCGCGCTGCCCGTAGGATCGTGCCATCGCCACCCACGGTGATGATCAACTCTACACCGGGATGGCCGCCATGAGCCTGTTCAAGCTCACCCGCAGATCGTATCCAGGCCTCTTCACACGACTTGAGCCGCTCGATAACCTGCTTCACAAGGTCAAAGGCGCCGGGCACCCGCTGGTTGTGGACAAAGCCAATCCGCATTAAGGAGGTCATTGCAAAACTAGGCTATCATCGCCCCCTGGGGGCGTGTCAACGAACAGGACGTGATCAGCCTGAACACCTCACTACACCCCAGGTAGCAAAACAGCGGCGGAGCTCTCCGCGATCTCAATAAGTGGGCCAGGAACGAGCCCCACGACCAATATTCCCAGCCCGGTGAGACCCAGGGCCAAACGCATGGGAGCA
>JAPUKM010000284.1 GCA_027295645.1 Chloroflexota bacterium
GAGCACGATACGGAGGTCACCGGGCCCATGGAGGTCAAGCTATGGGTCGCCTCCGACGCACCGGACACCGATTTCACGGCCAAGCTGATCGACCTCTACCCGCCCAGCGAGGACTATCCCGAAGGATTCGCCCTGAACATCTCGGACAGCATCTTCCGCATGCGGTACAGAGACTCCTGGGAGAAGCCTCAGACCATGCGCGCCGGAGAGGTGTATCTGGCGACGATAACTCTCTATCCAACCTCCAACCTGTTCGCCAGGGGGCACCGTATCCGGCTGGACATCTCCAGCTCCAACTTCCCTCGCTTTGACGTCAACCCCAACACCGGCGAGCCACTCGGACAGAACACCCGCACCCAGGTGGCCCTCAACACCGTCCACCACAGCGCCGACTGCCCCTCCCACATCGTGCTGCCCGTGGTGGGATAGCCGCTATTTGCGTGCTAGAATGCCCTCATCCCAAGCTAGGGGCAAACCTATGGCAGAAAAACAGCTCCTCCTGATGGTCCAGGTGACCTGCGCCCCGGAGCACCTGGAGCCGTTCAACCTCTGGTGCAACAGCCACCTCCCCAACCTGCTGCGGATCCCCGGCTACCTCTGGGCACAACGCTATATGGGGATGGAGGACCCCAGCCGGTTCGTGGCCCTCTACGGCATACGAGGCGAGGACGACCTCCCGAACCTGCTGGACTGGGACGGGCCCAACCTTCATCCGATAGCGAAGGCGGAGTTCGCGGGCTGGCGGAAGCTTCAGGGCCTGTCCGACATCATGCTGAACGTCTACGAGCAGATCATGGGGACTCCGCTGCACGATCCCTTCCTCCGCTCGGACGGCCCGATCAATGTGACCGCCACGGAGCCCGACCCGGCCCATGAGGAGGAGTGGAACCGCTGGTACTCAGAGTCCCACGTGCCAAACCTGCTGAAGATTCCAGGCTACATCATGGCCGGGCGCTTCCGACTGCTGGAGCACCCCGTCAGCACGAAGGTCAACACCTGGCCCAGGTACCTGGCCCTGTATGAATGCGAAAGCGAGGCGGTGATACCCTCCCTCCGCGTCGGTCCGGACATGCGTCCCGAGGCCAGGGAGGAGTTCGAGCTCTTCCGCCGCGACTGGCTGCCCTACACGCGAAACGCCTCGCGGGGCTTCTACAGGATGATCTCCAAGCACTTCGAGTGGACTGATGGCTAGACCAGAGGGCGTATCTCCCTGGCGAAGTACTCCATACGCTCCACGCTTCCCTCTAGGGTGGGGGCGCCGAAGAACAGCCAGATATACCCCACTCCCACCTCTTCAAGGGCTCGAATGTCGCCGGCTATCTGCTCCGCGCTGCCCGTGAATGTTCTGCGCTGTCCGTCAGGAAGCTGCTGCGCGTTCTTCTCGTCGTACCAGTTTGCGCCGTAAGCCATCTCCAACTTGGACGGGTCCCTGCCGTACTCCTCGGCATAGCGATGCAGCCGGTCTCGTGCCTCCGAGAGCTGTTCCAGCGTCAGCAGCGGGAATCGCGGGTTGTTGCCCACCGGAAACCATACATTGCCGAACCGGGCGGCCCGCCGTATCGCTGGCGGGCTCTCCCCCGCGACCCATATGGGCGGATAGGGCTTCTGGACGGGTTTGGGCTCAAAGAAGATGTTGGAGAACTCGCAGTATTTACCTTTGAAGGTGGGATTGTCGTTCGTCCAAAGCTCTATGAACGCCTCAAGGTACTCGTTGCTGACGGCCCCCCGCTCATCGTAGGGAGGTGCCCCGATCACCTCGAACTCCTCGCGCATCCAGCCCACGCCGACTCCCAGGCTCAGGCGGCCCCCGGACAGAACGTCCAGTGACGCCACGGCTTTGGCAGTCTGGATCGGGCCACGGTGAGGAAGGACGGTTACCGTGCTAAGCAGGCGGACGGTGGAGGTCTGTCCCGCCAGGAAGCTGAGCATCGTCAGCTGCTCAAAGGCCTCGCCGGTCCCGCCGCCGCGGAACTCGCCCGTCTCGCTGTAAGGGTACCGTGATCTGACCTCCCGTGGTATGACAATATGATCTCCCACGCCCACATAGCCGAAGCCCAGCTCCTCGATACGGCGGGCCAGAGCAATCATGGTCTCGGGCTTGGCCAGCGGGCCACCACCAGGTACTCCGATAACATAGTCCATATCAGTTCCTCCAAGGATATCAGTGGAATTAGAAGACGGCGATGGGGTTGACCGGCGAGCCCGTCCCGCCGATGACCTTCAGTGGATTGATACTCAGCATGAACTCATATCTGCCCTGCTCGGCACACGCCTCGGCGAGGGGTTGAAGCAAAGCGTTGTCCAGCAAGGCGGTACCGTAGGCAAAGATGGCGCCATGAACCGTCCAGGGGATATCGTACTCGTTGGGATACTCGTCCAGCATGTCCCACCCCAGAATCGACAGGTCGTTGTCGCGGATGAAGGGCAGACAGGAGGCGTGCAGGCCGGCGCGCTTTGGTCCTCCCGCCCAGACGCCGCCATGGTCCAGCGCATACGCCTCGCGTCCGCAGTACACCATCACCGCATCGCCCGGCTCAATCCGCAACCCCTCCTCCTCCACAATGTCGTCCAGCTCCCACCCGTGGACCGGCTCCTCAAGGGTGACATACGGCTCTCCGCGGTGCTTCGGCACATCCAGGAGCACCCCCCGGGTGAGGATACCGTCGCTCCATTCGTCGATTGTGCCGTACCGGGCCCCGCTAAAGGTGAGCACCTCGGACGGCTCCCGTCCCTCCCACATGCCATCCTCGTTCCACACGTGGCAGAGGGCGTCGATGTGGGTGGTGGCCGTGCCGTGGTAGAACATTCCGTAGTAGTCCATGGCAGCGCCGCCGCCGGGAGGCTTGTCCAGCGTCCACATGTAGTGGTGAGCGGGACGCTGGTTCTCCGCCGACGGAGTCACCGGAAGCGGCCTGCTCAGTGACACGGTGCGGCCGGTCCTGACCAACGCCACCGCCGAAAGGCGTTTCTCAGCAGTGATCAGATTAATAGCACCAGCGCCCGCTTTATCGCCCCATCGGCCCCAGTTGCGGTGGTCACGAAGGTAGCCCTCCACCTCCTCCTTGGTCGGAATCTGGCGCTCGGCCATTGCGGTCACTCCTCTCACATCAGCGAACGTCCCGAATCTGGACGGGGATGTTATCCATAACTGGTCCGCCCAAGAGTATCGCGCGGAATCTGCTGGTGGCCAGGCCGAACTACTGGGCCGCAAAGCCGCCGTCAACCACCAGTTCGGCACCCGTAATGTAGGAGGCCTCATCCGAAGCAAGGAACAGCACAGCGGCGGCCACTTCGTCTCCGGTACCCGTCCTTCCCAACGGGGTACCACGAACGCTGCCTTCCGAGTGCTTATATCTCTTCAAGAATTCCTTCAACGCCGGATCTGACAGCGACTGTCCCTTCTGGATAAAGCCCGGAATCACACAGTTGATCCGTATGCCCTCTCTGCCGTACTCAACGGCGGTGTAGCGACTGAAAGCACGGATCCCCCCTTTAGACGCCACATAGGGCGAGGAGGCTCCAGCTATGCCTACATTGCCGGCGTTTGAGGATATGTTGACGATAGAACCGCCGCCGGCCCGCCGCATCTCGGGAATTACCGTCCTGGTGCCAAGGAACGTCCCCTTAATATTGACATCGTGGACCCGGTCCCATTGCTCCACCGTGATCTCCTCCAGCGGAGCTCTGACTTGGAAGCCAGCGTTGTTCACCAGAATATCCAGTTTCCCAAAGCGAGAGACGGCCGTCTCCACAGCGTTGCGCCAGTCCTCCTCTTCTGTGACATCCAGTCTGATAAAGAGGCATTCTCCCCCGGTCTCATTTATCTCGGCCTCAACCCTGTGCCCCTCATCCTCCAGAATGTCCCCTATCACCACCCTCGCCCCCTCCCTGGCAAAGAGCCTGGCATCGGTCGCTCCCATGCCAGCGGCGCCTCCGCCAGCTCCCCCGCTGATCAAGGCTACCTTGCCGTCCAGCCTCATATCTCCCCCTTCGCTCCTAGCGCCACGCTCTGCAACCGCGCAATGATTAGTCTACCCTACGGTCACGGGCAACATGGCCAGCATTGTAGCCCAACCTGTGGCGGGTTCTTCGCCAAATCCAGGCTTCTAGTGAACGCACCGCACAAGCTGGTGCAGTATAGCTTACGCTTGACCTGAAGAAGCAGGTCCAAGGACATCCCAAAGCACTGAGGTGAAGTTCCTGGCAGGTCCGGAGAGCGTCTTCCCACGGAGGGTCACGATTCCAGCCTGCTCCACTGGAAGAAGGTTGGCGAGGCTGACGATTCCAAGCTCCTTGTAATCCTCCTGGTGTATAGCCAAGCGAGGGCCGACCGACACCCCTATTCCCAGGGCCACATAGTGTTTGATTATCTCCATGCTATCCAGCTCCATGACTACCTCATATCGTGCACCTCGGCGTCGGAACTCCTGCTCAAGCATCGTCCTTGTGGATGTCCGGGGCCTCATCAATATGAGTGGCCACTCAGCTATCTGATCGATAGAACTCAAAGGCACGTTCAATAGAGGATGGGCCAGAGGCGTTATGAGAACCCTCTCATACCCGAAAATTCCCTGGAAATCCAGGTCTGCGCTCCTCTCAGGCCCGGGTACCATCCCAATGTCGACCTCCCCCTCTTCCACCATCTTCAGCACCTCCTGTCGCGTTTCAGATCGGATGCGAAGATGGACGTGCGGATACAGAGAACGAAAGCTCTTTACGACCTCAAGAAGTGCATGGGGAATGATGTCGTATGTAGAGGCCACGGAGACGGGACCTTCCTCCTCGGCGAGTGATGTCCTAGCCGCCAGCGCATCTATCTCCTCAACAAGCGGCGTGGCCAAGCGTGCCAGTGATGTCCCCGCTAACGTCAGCTGTATGGGTCGCTTGACTCTGTCGAACAGCAGGCGGCCCATCTCCTGTTCGAGCTTCTTGATATGCGTCGTGGCTGTGGGCTGACCGATGCCCAACGCCTCTGCTCCCTTCGAGATGCTCCTGAGTTTCGCGACCGCGTTGAAGGTCCTGAGCTCGCGTAATTCCATAGGTCTACCTCCCACTAGTATTCGGAATACTGATATTATACATCATTATATATCTCTTGACGCAATCATAGCCTGCGCTCATACTGAAACCGAGGGAAATATTACGGCTGAGCCCCACCACACGGCAGGGCCGGCTTGGAGAGGAGGAGGCGATGCTACACCGCTTAATAGAGAGGGTTCGTGGGGCCGGAGAGGTATCCGGCTTCGAGGCCTACCTGTCGGACCTCCAGCGCAGGGGGTACACCGGTGTGCCAACGATGCACGAAGCCTATCTGGACTATCGGGCTCTCATCCAGCGTGAGAATCCTTACTGGATGATCTGATGCACGTAGTCCGGAGCAGCAGAAATAGAGAGAGGGCCAAGTCAAATCTGGCCCTCTCTCTTTCTATCACAATTTTGGCAAGCTAGACCGCGCGTCGCGTTGTGGGCTGGATGCCCCCAGCAGATGCCCTGGCCAGTCCCTGTGCAGATCCTGGGCCAGCCCGCCGCTTACCTTGAGTGTTGAGGCAAAGGTCACTATCGCCTTCTCCTGCTCTCCAGGCTCTACAGAGGTGGGGCGAAGCCGTCGTATCTCGACAATCGCCTCATCAGAAGTGAGGCCGTTCATAACGAAGGCACAGGCCAGAACGGTTCCTGTCCTGCCGCGCCCGGCCCTGCAAGCGACGGCCACTCGCTTCTGCTCCGCGACGCAGCGCCCGAGAAAACCGAGAATGCCGACGAGCTGCTCCTGGGAAGGGGCCGAGAAGTCCGTGACCGGCTCATTATATTCTTCGATATCGAACTGTTCCAGCAGAGAGCGGGGTATACCTGTAAGGTGCTGCTCAACCACTCGAATCAAAACGTCCACACCCTGCTGCCTGAGGTACCCCACTTCATCTTCGTCAAGGGGTATACGACACCCCGCGAGCTTGTCACCTACCACCCAGCTGAAGTTCAGATCCACTTTATTGTTATTGGCACCAGGCGACCGCACTCGGCACACCTCCATAGACTCATGTTCTAGGTCAGCTACAGGTACGTCCGTTCAGCTCCTGGGAGGCGGGTAGAGTTGGCGCCAGCCAAACTTGTGCCCTATCTCTTTTTGAGGGTCCCTCTTAATCCCCATAAGGTGGGCGACGTTCGCACCCAGAACCATGTCTACCTCTTCATCCGTCCACTTGTAGCCGTATTTCTCCGCACGCTTTGGCAAATCCCTCCACCACTGGGCCAGGTTGCGCCAGCCATAACCATCAGCAAGCTTGGATTCGGTATTGTTCGAAGGTCCGGACCCTGTGTTACCTCCACCCCACATGATGCGGTGGGCCCCTACCGCCTCCTTGGCCTTGTGCAGCATGGCCATAATGAGAGGCTCGTTGTTGAAGGCGTTGTCCCAGGGCCCTCCCGTCGGATTGTCCTTCATGTACCCAAAGCTGATCACCCATCCCGGTCCGCCGTCTTGGAGGTAGACGTTGGGGTTGCTGGCACCGGCGTTGAGGCACTGCTCGAACCAATTGTAGTAGTTGGCGCCGATATGGGCGAGAACCACGGTCAGGTCGGGGAAGTCATGGGTCATGTCGCTTATATGCACCGGCTCCTGGAACCGGGTGTAGCGATAAGAGCCACGCGAGACTTCGGTGCAGAACCACACAGGTTGGTCGTTGTCCAGGGAGTACTCGTAGATAGGATAGAGCATCGGGTCCCAGGCGTAATAACCCGCAGCCGGAACCAGCTTGATGCCCTTAAGCTTGTGCTCCTCAATCGCCCGTTTGTAAATCTCCAGGGCATTGAGCCGCCTGGGGTCAGGGCCCGCCGTGCACACAAGCCTGCCGGGGTACTTCTTCTGGAGCTCACCGTATATCCGGTGTTTCTCCTCCACCGAGAGCCCACTCTCCTGCCCCCATACAAAGTCGTAGTCGATAGTGAATACCACAGAGGCATCTATGCCCGCTTCGTCCATGTTGGCTATGGTGTAGCTACCGTCCGGGTCGGACATGCGCAATTCCTGCCTGGGGAATAGCGCCTCAGGGTTCTTGGTATAAGGGGGAGTTGTTCCGCGTCGGCTATAGGCCCAGTCCATGCTAATGTGCCAGTTCTGGCGCGGTGGAAAGTAAGACTTCTCCGGTGCCTGTCCCGTCCAGATGTGTGTATGGGCATCTATAATCATTGACCCCTCCTGATTTGGTTCGATTTTGCCTATCTGGTCACTCATCGAAGGCAAAGCGCACCCATTATAGCGCCCTGCCAAGAGATTACCACCACAGCCTTCGGGCACTCAGTTGCTGGCCCCCGGCTTCACCACGTCAGCGATATGCTCTATCCGTTCGCTGGTCTCGTCCATGTTGGCCCCCGGTAGAGTCCACAGCACATACTGTACTCCCGCCTTTTCGAAGGCGTGAATATCTTCGGTCATCTGCTCAGGAGTGCCCGTGAATGCGCGGCGTTCGCCGCTGGACACGATTCGCGCTTCGTCGTTCCACTCCGCCTCATACGCGACGGTAATTTTTGAAGGGTCTCTTCCGGCCTCTTCCGCATAACCGTGTATCCGGGCCAAGGAGGTTGCGACCTGGTCAGCCGTATCCAGCGGATGCTTGGGATTGTTTACCACCGGTTGCCACCCATCGCCAAGCTGGCCCACACGGCGAAGGGCTGGCGTGCTTTCACCTGCAATCCATATCGGTGGGTGAGGCTTTT
>JAPUKM010000285.1 GCA_027295645.1 Chloroflexota bacterium
CATATCCTCGGGGTTCAGGTAGTCCTCAAGCCACTTGATCCTGTAAGGCTTGAGCGCCTCGGCCAGCCGGACCGTATACTCCACGTTGAGGGACATCCACGCGTCGACCATCAGTTCCACGTCATCCCCGACCTGCTCGCGGGTCGTCGCGACCAGCTCCTCGTTTTTGCGCAGACCCTCGATACCGTCCTCAGGGCCATGGCGGAGGAAGACCTTGACCGCCCTGAAACCAAGCTCCAAGAACCAGCCGATGCTGTTATCGGCGCCGTAGGAGATGTCGGTGTTGCTCGCGTAGCAGAATATACTATCCTTCTGCGGGCCTCCAAGCAGCTCGTACACGGGCCGACCAAGCAGCTTGCCCTTGAGGTCCCACAGCGCATTGTCGACGGCGCTGATGGCGTAGCTCGCCAGTCCGCCGGTCCCATATGGCGAGGAGATGCGCTGCATAATATCCCATAGCTTCTCCGTTGCCATGCAGTTCTGGCCCCGCAGCACTGGCGCGAAGTGGTCGTTGATCACGCTGGTCAGAGGCCCGGCGGACGTCGTCATGCCGAAGCCCCAGGTCCCATCCTCGGCGGTTACGACGCAGCCGGTGCGCTTCCACGGGGTCGCCCAGTCGGACTTCCGGAATTCCGGATAGCGCATCATGGGGCTGGCCCAGTCCGCCGTGTCGAGCTGCGGCACGCGAGGGGCTGTCGCGGGCCTCGGGGTTACGTCTATGGCCGCGGCGCGTATCTCTTTGATCTTCACAGGGCCTGTGTCTCCTTAAATCTGCAATCTTGCCAGGCATCGCCCGGCACCGACGAATCTGAGCCTACTTTAATCCGGTCCGGCGCTCCTGCCAACCATCTGTGCGGGATCGCCACTCCCCCTGCGCATGCATCGCGCGAGAGAATATGTCTCTGGCCGGACCTCAGCTATCAGGGACATTGGAAGAGACACCATCGGTGCGCTCCTTGTGACTAACTGAATGGTCCCTTTCGGACCCACCCGTCACCGGCATTCAGCCGTTGGGTAGGCACAGGTCGACCAGCTACGGCCTCGGTGCACCACCCCCCATCCACAGTCGTACCCACCGCGGGCCATCTTCAGCAGGGGTGATCAGCAACACCCCGAACCAAGGGTAGTCTTCCTCGTCACGGAAGGTCCAGGTCAGCGCTGCCAGACCCTCATCCATCGTTTCCTGTTGAACTTTCCAGTCTGGCTGGAGCACCTGTTGGCGATAGTGCTCCAAAAGGGCCACCAACGTCATGTCCGTTTCCAGGATCACAGATGCATCGTATACTCCCCTGCTGCCTCCGCTGCGGTTGACAATCACCTGGACCCCTGGTGGGGGTGCTAGACGTGTTAGGGCTGGTTGGGGTGTCGCCTCCAACGGCCGTGCTTCCGCGGTTACAGTCTCTTCTTGGCTGGAGTCTTCGGCGAAAGGGCAACCCTCTCCCGTATCCCGGCCACCCGCCAGTGCAAGCAAATCCAGCCGCCACGCGCCTTCCTCCCGCACCATCGGGAAGGGGAAGACGGTGGCCAAGGTGGCGGCCAGGCCCCCAAAGCCCTCTTCAGGCTCCTCTCTCGGCGCCACTCGCACGAGGGCGCTGCTGGGATTCTCCAGGTCCAGGAAGACCGCCGTCACATCCACATCGAGAAACGGCACGTCTCCTGCCAGGGCTCCTTGCACCTGTTCCACGGTGCACCTCTCCCTGAGCGGTGACACCAGAAGCTCGTGAAAGGCGGCGCCATCTTGAGCCTAGCGGAGAGGCGGGCAGACTCGTTGCAAGTGCTAGTGAGACTACAGCTACCGTGAGGCGAAGGCTAGGCGCCGCTGCCAGAGCAGGTGGGAAGAATCTCACGATCAGGCGAGCTGGAGATGAGGTCTACTTCTGGACAACGGGGCGCAGGTCAGGCAACGGGAGGCGCAGAAGGGGCAGAGGAGCTTCCCCGTAGCCTTCCCGTGCTCGGGTCGCATACGTACGGGATATGCAGCGGATGGGGACGAAGGAAAGACCCCAGGAGTCAGTTAACTGCCAGCCACCGACTCCGCCAGGGTCACCTCGTACGTGAGTGTCCTCCGCATGTCCTCATCGACCTGCCGAGCCGAGGCAATCCCCTGGAGTCGCTCGAAGAAGGTAGCAACCTCATGCGGGGTATCGACGGTTATATCTATGCTGTCGTCCGGGTTAGGGGTCATGGAAACCAGCTCTGCAGATGCCTGTAACGTTTGGACCAGGGCGAGCACCGCACCCGCTGAGGTGCTTTCGCTCACTCGCAACGTAACACGACCCTTGATATTGTTGGTCATGGCCACCTCCGTACAATGTGCAGATTCTATGGTGCCTTAGTTCGGTAGAGGCCTCACCCGAGAGAACGCGAGATTAGTGCCGCTCCAAGTGCTTAGCGCAGTCAGCCCGACCTACTGGGCGCTGGTGGCTCGTATTCGGTGTACTGGGGGCGTAGCAAGATGGTAACCCACAGCCAGGAGACGATCAGGCGCAGGCCCAAAAAGGCAGGGTAAATGCCGGCACACATGCCCCACGAGCCGATGACGAGAGATGCCCACGCTACAAGAGTGGCAAATCGCCGGGCAACAAAGGTGATGTAGCCCCAGGCGATGACAGAGCCCAACCGGCGCTCGGGCGCAGTATGCCTTACTGTTTGGTACATGTTGCTGGGATTATGTACTGAAGGGTCATCGGCGGCTGGCCAACAGTATTAGGAAAGTGCGAGGGAGCCAGTTAAGCCTCAGTGACACACTGCGACATTGCGTGACAGCCCAAGAGCAAGCGAGATCTTGCAGGCTGTGTCGCAGACACATCCAGCCGAGATAGGCACGAGTCGACCTCAGGACTGGTGGCGCCTTCATAGGCTACCCCCCCGCACCTGTTGAGATGGTCCGGCATACGCAGCCTTCACAGGGTTCACGGAGTTCTCTCAACCTAAACGTATTGCGCGGAGCAAAATGCACCTGATTGCAGGGAGGTGAAGAGGAAACCCGACGGGCAGGGAAATAGGATGCGAGACTCCTGTTCCCGTTAACCCTGTGGAGGCAGTCGCCCCGCATAGGAACTGCGAGGGCGACGCCTCGACCCTCAGCGCCAGCGACCAGGAGCCCTTCCTGTTTCCCCTAAGCAATTCCCATGGCAACTGCCCACGCATTATCCTAGGCAATTACCTAAACGGCCCTTCTATCCGCTATAGTGGGGTTCAGGGGTCAAAGCGATGGCGTCAAACCACTACGTTCACCGCGGAGCTGCTACTTTGGCCGGTGCGTAGGAGTGGCTGTAGTGGCAGGCATGGCGGACGAGGAGCGCCGCGGACCAGGGGCGGAGGGAGTAGGCAAGGTGAACTACCCGTGGACCTCGTGATCAGCCCCGAAGCCGACACGACCCCACCCGCAGTCTGACTTTGGAGGACACATGAACGCAAAGCTGCAACAAGGCGACCGGTTCCCATCGCTAACTCTGAAGCTAGTCGGCGGCGGTACGATGCGAGTCCCGGAGGAGATGTCCACGCGATACCTGGCGCTGCTGTTCTACAGAGGGCACTGGTGACCCTACTGCGTGCGGCAGTTGGCCGCCTGGGAGGATATGAAGGCACAGCTGGAGCCCTTGGGCTGCACCATAGTAGCCACCAGCGTTGACACGTTAGAGCAAGCGAACGAGATGATGGACAAGTCCGGGACCACCTTCGACTTCGCCTACGGCGTGACTCAAGAGGAATCTGAGACCCTTGGCGCGTGGTGGACGGTAGACCATCATGGCGGATACATCCAGCCCTCGGAGTTCCTGCTGGGACGTGGCGGAGTGGTGCTAGGCTCAATGTACGCCTCCGGCCCTGTGGGACGCATGGGCGCAGACGAAGCGCTCCGCCAGATCACCAACCGCGAGCGCCGACGCCTCGAACAGGAGAAGGAGAGGCCATAGCGGATACAACTCCGCTCCCTGACCTTGCAGCTTAGCAAGCGTCGATGTCAACACCTTCGGTCATAAGGTGACCACTGTGCGACCTCGACTACGCCTACTTTTTTTGGCAGGGCGGCGAGGCGTTTCACAATCGTGATTCTTATCGGTGTGGTCGGTGTGATCTGGTGTTCGTGCCGGAGTGATTCTTAATTACCCGGGAGGAAGAAAGAGAGAGGTGCCTCCAACACAACAGTGAGATTTACGATCCCGGCTACAGAAAACCCTAACCAACCTCTGCAATGAGATCAAGCCGCACCTCAAGCCAGATTCCAGCGGGTTAGACTTTGGCGCGGGGCCCGGGCCAGCACTCATGCACATGATCAAAGAAGACGGCTGTGACGTACAGATGTGCGACCCGTACTTTTCCTCGAGGACGAAGCCTCTCGAAGAAACTTAGGAGGCCCAGAGGCAG
>JAPUKM010000286.1 GCA_027295645.1 Chloroflexota bacterium
TTGCGAAGAGAGTCCGCATCCATGGTGCTTGGCGGTTCCATGGCCACAATGGTGAGCAGCTGCAGCAGGTGGTTCTGCACCATGTCCCGCACCACTCCGGACTGGTCATAGTAGGCCGCTCGGTCCCCCACGGCCACGCTCTCCGCTACGGTGATCTGCACGTTGTCGACATAGTTACGATTCCACACAGGCTCGAAGATGGCGTTGGCAAACCGGAAGACGAGCAGGTTCTGCACCGTCTCCTTGCCCAAAAAGTGGTCGATGCGGTACACCTGCCGCTCATCGAACACCTGGTGCACAATCTGGTTCAACGCCTGGGCGGACTTCAGGTCCCTGCCGAACGGCTTTTCGATAACCACGCGACGCCAGCCGCCGCCCCCTTCTGCCAAACCGGCGGTCGCAATGCTCTTCACGGCGGGCTCATAGAGCTGGGGGGCCACGGATAGATAGAACAGACGGTTGGCAGGTCCAGCCTCGCCCTCCAACTCCTCCAGCCGCTGTCTCAGGTGCCCCTGGTCCTTTGAGTTGCCCAGGTCACCGCGTACGTAGAAGACGTTCCGGGCGAACATCTCCCACTCGTCCCGGCGCGCCGCCAACTCGGGTATCTCCTGAGCGCGTTTCCATGCCAACTCTCTAAACTGGTGATCAGTAAATTCAGTACGAGAGAGGCAAACAATGCGCAGGCTCTCCGGCAATCGACCCTTGCACCGCAGGTTGAACAGCGACGGCATCAGCTTCCGCTGCGCCAGGTCCCCTGACGCTCCGTAGATGACAATGGTTGTGGTGCCCTCAGTCATCACTCCGCCTTTTTGACCGCATGACCACCGAACCGGTTGCGCATGGCCGCCAGCAGCCTGGCCCCGAAGGGCCGGTCCTGGCGGGAGCGGAACCGTGCTTGGAGGGCCAGGGTGATGACCGGCGCTGGAACAGCCAGCTCTATGGACTCCTGGACTGTCCAGCGTCCCTCGCCAGAGTCCTCGACATACGGCTCAAGGTCCTCCAGGGTCGGGTCCTCCTGTAGAGCCTCCGCCGTCAGGTCCAGCAGCCAGGAGCGCACCACGCTGCCGTGTCGCCATACCTCGGCAATCTGGCCCAGGTCCAGGTTAAACTCAGTCTTGGCCTCCATCAACTCGAACCCCTCTGCGTAGGCCTGCATCAGCCCGTACTCGATCCCGTTGTGGACCATCTTGACGAAGTGACCAGCCCCGGCAGGCCCCACGCGACCGTATCCCCTGTCCGGAGCGGGCGCAAGGGTCTGAAAGATGGGCTCCAGTCGCTTGAACACCTCGGCGTCTCCTCCCACCATCAGGCTATAGCCCTCCTTGAGCCCCCATATGCCGCCGCTGGTGCCGGCGTCCAGAAAGGCGATGCCCCGCCTCTTGAGGGACGCCGCTCGGCGTATGCTGTCCTTGTAGTTCGCGTTGCCGCCGTCGATGATGACATCACCCGGCGACAGGGCCCCGGCCAGAGCGTTGATGGTACCCTCCGTAGGTTCGCCGGAGGGCACCATCACCCATACCGCCCGGGGTACAGTGAGCTGGGTGGCCAGGTCAGCAATGGACGCGGCGCTCACAGCCCCCTGCTGGACCGCGGTCTGTATCGCCTCGGCATTAGCGTCATAGGCCACGATGCGGTGGCCGCCTTGAAGCAGCCGCTGGACCATGTTGCCGCCCATGCGGCCCAGGCCGATCATTCCCAGTTCCATAACCCTTGCCTCCCTCCTTCACTACGTTCCCGATCCGGGATATGCAGAAGCCCTAGGTGGCAGCCGCTTTAGCACCTGCGCCGGAAAACTTCGGCTGTCCACTCTTCTCCACCGGCACACATGTAAATCTGCCCGGGCTCATACCGTCTGAAGGACCTTTACCAGCCGGACTGCCTCGTCGACAACATGCCGGGCTGTCAGGCCAAATTTCCGGTACAGCACCTCGGCGGGCGCAGAGGCACCGAAATGAGGTAGCCCAACCGCAACGCCATCCAGTCCCACGTACCGCTCCCAGCCAATGGGCGTACCCGCCTCTATCGAGACCCGTGCCCGTACCGTGGGGGGAAGGACGGCATGGCGGTACTCCGCAGACTGAGCATCGAATAGCTCCCAGGAAGGCAGTGACACGACACGGGTGGCGACGCCCCGTTCCCGCAGCAGCTTCCCCGCTTCCAGGGCAATGTGGAGCTCGGAACCCGTGCCGATCACTATAACCTCCGGCTGCTCCGCCGATTCCCACAGCACGTACCCGCCCCGTTGAAGACCGCTGGCCGGGGCAAGCTCACTCCGGTCCAACACAGCAAGGTTCTGCCTGCTGAGTACCAGGGCCGATGGCCCATGGCCGCGCTCCAGAATCACCCTCCACGCCTCCACCGTCTCGGTGGCATCGGCGGGGCGTAGCACCACCAGGTTGGGGACCATGCGGAGCCCCATCAACTGCTCAATCGGTTGGTGCGTTGGGCCGTCCTCCCCCAGGCCTATTGAGTCGTGGGTGAAGATGTATACCACCCGTTGCTCCATCAGAGCAGCAAGGCGCATGGGAGGGCGCATATAGTCTGAGAAGATCAGGAACGTCGCAGTATAGGGAATAATACCGCCGTGGAGGGTCATGCCGTTCGCCACGGATCCCATGGCATGCTCGCGGACACCGAAATGCATGTTGTGGCCACTGTACTCCTCGAAACCGTAGTGACCGCGGTCCTTGAGCAGCGTCTTCGTGGATGGGGCCAGATCCGCGGACCCGCCGGTGAAAGCGTGAACACTCTCAGCTATGGCGTTCATCACACGGCCGGAGGCCACCCTAGTGGCAACTGGCTTATCCGATGGTGTGAACAGCCCATCCAGATCACCGTCCCACCCATCGGGAAGGTCTCCCCGTAGCGCCTCCTCCAGTTGTTGGGCCTCCTCCGGGTAAGCCTGGCGGTACCCCACCATGCGCTCATTCCACTGGGCCTGCTGGCTCCGGCCACGCTCCTTCGCTTGCCGGAAGTGCGCCAGCGCCTCCGGAGGAACGGCAAAGGACTCGCTATAGGGCCAACCGAGCGCCTCTTTCGCCAGCCGCATCTCCTCCTCCCCCAGAGGCTCTCCGTGGGCCGATGCGGTGCCCGCCTTTTTGGGACTCCCATAGCCGATGACTGTCCTGCAAATGATCAGGCTGGGGCGGCCTGTTTCCGCCTGGGCCATGCGGATGGCGGAGTCCACCGAAGCAGCGTCCATGCCGTCAATGGGGCCGATGACGTGCCAGCCGTAGGCCTGGAACCGCTGGGCCACGTTCTCCGTAAACGAGATGTCCGTGTTGCCCTCAATGGAGATATCGTTGTCGTCGTACAGGTAGATGAGCTTGCCCAGGCGCAGGGTTCCGGCCAGTGAGGCCGCCTCCGAGGCGACCCCCTCCTGGAGGTCACCGTCGGAGACGATGGCATAGATGTGGTGGCTGATGACCTCGTGCTCTGGCCTGTTGTAATGGTCGGCCAGCCACCGCTCTGCAACGGCCATCCCGACGCCATTTGCAAACCCCTGACCTAGAGGCCCTGTGGTCGTCTCAACACCCGGAGTCAACCCATAGTCGGGGTGGCCCGGCGTCCTGCTTCCCCACTGCCGGAAGCTCTTCATCTCCTCTATGGGCAGATCGTATCCCGTAAGGTGCAGGAGAGCATAGAGCATGGCCGATGCGTGCCCAGGCGACAAGATAAACCGGTCCCGGTCCGGCCAAGCAGTGTCTTCAGGGTTGTGCTTCAGGAAGCGGTCCCACAGCACGTAGGCCATAGTGGCGGCGCCCATAGGCGTGCCGGGGTGACCGGAGTTGGCTTTTTCGACAGCGTCCGCAGCCAGGAACCGGATAGTATTGATACAAAGCTCATCAAGCTCCGGAGCCGACATGGCTGGATCCCTCCCTGGGCCTCGCCTGAAGCTGCCTTGCAGCTTGCCCATCGCAGTGCAGGCGCCACCGTTCTATTCTACTTCGATGTTCTGAAGCCGCTGGCGATTCCCCCGTCGCTGTTAAAAAGGTGGAGCCTAGGCTCCTATGTCGGCCAGGAGGCCCTGACTTTGTCTCAATCTCGTTGCGGACCTCTCGGACCTGATCTAATCAGGGCCCCAGTCCTTGGCCGGCACAAAGAGGCTGAGTTGTGGATGCAAACAAACAGAATGTGCTTCATCGCCTGGCGGGCCGTTGTGACCTCCGGAATTTCATAATAATAGCATGGTGTCGCCTCGGTGGCAGCCGGCATCGCCTAGCAACTCTTCCAATACTTGACTGGATACGGTATGCTATCGCAGATGCGCATACGAACGGCACTCCTCGCCCTGGGTCTGGTTATCGTAGCTGGCTTGGTTGTTGGGCAAACCCAACGGGCCGGTGCCCAGGCACCTCCAATAGCACCCCGTATCTTCTCAGGCTCGGTCACCGTGGGAGGGGTACCTGCGCCTGACGGCCTCCAGATCGTCGGACGGATACTGAGCTATGAAACCGTCCCCGTGCCGACGTCGGGAGGGCGGTATTTCCAGCTAATAGTGGGCCCCCCCAATAATCTAGTGGGCCAGACTCTCACGTTCCATATCCTCGGCGTTGAGTTGACGGCAGCAGATTTCGTTCCGGGGTTCCAGGGAGGTGGCTCAGCGACCGTTAACCTGACCTTCCCTCAACTGCCTCCTCCGACTCCTACCCCTGCACCTATCCCAACAGCGACCTCCACGCCGGTGGCGACTCCTACACCACTGCCAACCGCCACACCTCTGCCCACGCCAACACCTCTGCCGCAGAGCGAAGAGCAGACAGTCACCGTCGAGACCACTATTCAGGGCAGCGATCAGGATTTCGATGACTGGAAAGATGCGGTATCCGCCAGCTTCGGCACGGACGTCGAAGTCTCATCAGGTCCTATTGAACTGACCACTACTGATCAGGGACTGGTTGTGGAGATGCCGGCCACGGGGCTAACCGCCGGCCAGCAGGTGACCGGTGATCTGAGCGCCACCGTCGGCAACTTCAGCTTTGAGACCACCGACGGACAGGGCACGGCCACCATGGACCTGGGCTCAGGCCTCTCAGTGGAAGGTGGCGTGAACCTCGCCGTGACAGAGGATGGCATCGACGTGATCCTCCAGGAGCCGCAGCTTATCTTCATGCCAGAAGCCCCGGATGCCGGAAGCCTGGCAGGAGGCAGCGAAGACGTCCAGGACATCGGTGTGGACTTCCAGGTGGACCTGACCAACCTGCCGGACGGTGCATCGCTGGAGGTCCAGTACGCCAAGGACCCGGACGCCTTTGTGGACCGCCCCGGCATCACGCTACAGCTGGCTGCGCAGGGAGTGGGGGGTGTGATAGAGAACCCGGATGAGGATGTCGCCTTCGTGGTCAACGTGGTCAAGATAGGGATCACCAACAATGACCTGGGCACAAACATCACTACCATGACCGTCAGTAAAGCCTGGTTCGACCTGAGACGGGCTGAGGACAAGGATATATTCATCACCAAGCTCGATGAGGATGGCAACACGTTCACCCTCCTGGCCACGTGTACGCCCGCGGGCGATGTGGTCGAGTGCACCGTGGAGTTCACCGACGACGCCGGCGGCTTCTCGGACTTCATCTTGATCTCGGTGGCCGAGGTGGGGATGTTCACCGCGGCACCGCCGACACCGGCGCCGTCCACACCAACCCCCGTTCCCACGGCAACTTCAGTCGCCACGCCGGTGCCAGCCGCTACGCAAACCCCAGCGCCTACGGCAACGCTCGTTCCAGCAGAGGAATCCGATTTCGCAGGCGGCGCTATTGTTGGAGGTGCCGCAGGGGCCATCGTAGCGATCATCCTCGGAATAGCCGGCTACCTCATCGGTCGCCGGGGACGGTCTGCGGCACGGGCATAATAGCCTCCCTCACTAGCCTCCGGGCTATCAAACAGATCACGTCAGGGCTGGCCGTTGTAAGCCCCGAGCCTCCCTACCCCTCCAAATTCAGAAGGTGGCTTACCTGTAGTGAACCTTCCGTCACAGAGAATCAGGGTCGTTGTGTCCAAAGAGACCTGTCCCACGGTTTATGGAAAAAGGCGCATGAGGTACCATAAAGCACAGTGACATCCAGGGAATCTGCTTATGGAACAAGCCCCACCCGTCGCAAACCCGTACGTTGTCGGCAGCCCCGTAACCCATTCGGAGATGTTCTTCGGACGGCAGGACGTGTTCGACTTCGTCCGACAGACGCTTGTAGGCCGTCACCAGGACAACGTCATCGTCTTGTATGGGCAGCGTCGCACGGGTAAGACATCCGTGCTCTACCAGATGCGGAATCATCTGGACCCCTCGTACATACCCATTCTCATAGACTTGCAGGGCTTCTCGCTGAACTCCTTGGCCGGCTTCTTTCTGGAGCTGGCTACCACTATCCAGCGCCAGCTACGGAGAGATTGGGACGTTCAGCTCCCAAGGCCTGAATCGGAGGCCTTTGCTGAGAACCCACTGGAGCAGTTTCAGGAGGAGTTTCTCAACAGCGTCTGGGAGGCCATTGGTGAGCGACATCTCTTGCTGATGATAGATGAGGTCTTGCGGCTTGAGGAGCAGACACAGGCTGGGAAGCTGGAGCCCCAGGTGTTTGACCACATCCGCAGCCTCATGCAGCACAGCCCCAGACTCAACTTCATCCTTTCAGTGGGTACCCGAGTAACACAGCTACAGGGCAAGGAGTTCGACCTCCTCTTCAACACCGCCCTCTACAAGGAGATCAGCTTCCTGGATAGACGGGCCGCCATCGCGCTGATCACGGAGCCGGCCCGAGACGTATACCGGTTCAGCAACGATGCTATCGAACGTATCTTCAAGATCACATCCGGGCATGCCTACTACACCCAGCTCCTCTGCCACAGCATCTTCAGCCGCTTCGGAGGCGAGTGGTCGGTTGTCACCGCGGAGGATGTCGAGGAGGTCATCGGAGAGTCCGTGGAACGGGCCACCGTAAACCTGAAATTCGTTTGGGACGATTCGCCGTTTATTGAGCAACTGACTCTCCTGGCCGTGGATGCCGCCATCGGCGACACGGACCAGGAGGTGAACGAAAAGGAGGTCGTTCGCGTCCTGGCAACCCATGAGATCAACCTGCCCCCCGGGGAGGTGACTACAGCATTACGAAACCTTGTGGGACGCGAAGTCCTTTCTGGAACCGACAGCTACAGATTCAGTGTTCAACTGCTGCGCCAGTGGCTCAGAGAGAACCAGCGGATCGAATGGCTGGACCAGGATCTGCTGGCGCAGGTGAAGCAGGCACCCGCAGCGCTCAGAGAGACCCCGGCCACCCCAGCCGTAAAGGAAAAGAGAGGACACCTGGTCAGTATAGGAATAGCTGCATTCATCGCCGTGCTCATTCTCGGTATAGGAATGCTTGCCGCTCTCTTAAGTGGTGATGATGCCCCGGCACGGGTGCCTATTGAGCAGGGAGCGTACGCTATTGACAGATGCGCACTGCCCCCCGTGGACCAGATGGCCTGGGTAGAGCTGTGTGTACAGTCCGTAGATGTGCTTGAAACGGGTGAACTCAGGTTCAATATGTCCTGGGGAGCACGGATCGCCCAGGGCGCCTTGACCGAGCAGGGAACGCCTGCCAACGCTCTCCTTAAACGCTCGGACGTGGGGAACTCCAACATCTACGTCATCGATGATCAGGGAAACCGCTACGACTTTACTGACCTGGGTGGAGCATCTGCGGAGGATACGAATATCCTCAGGGACAACGTTGTCAACGGTTGGTTTCTCTTCCCACAGCCGCAGCCTGGCGCTAAACTGTACACCTTCCATGACGACGACAACTTCTGGGCAATACCGGGAGTTAGTCTGGAGATGCAATAGCCGCGTTTCCGACGGACTGAGAGCCACCGCCCTCTGTTAACAGCAGCCCAATCCCGGAAATAGTGTGGAGAAAATGAACGCCACAAACCCATTCATCTATGGGAACCCCCTCACGGATCCTCAGCGCTTTATCGGAAGGCGCACGGAGGTGGAGCAGATCTACAGCCGACTGCGCAACCCCGAATTCGAGAGCAGCTCGCTTGTCGGCGAGCGGCGCATGGGTAAGACATCGGTCCTGAACTTCATCTCCCATCCGGATATCGTTCGGCGCAGCGGCCTGGACCCCGCAGCATGTCATTTTGTGTACGTGGACCTCCAAATGCTCGGGCCGGATACCACACCAACGCGCCTTTATCAGCATCTACTGCGCCGCATAGGGACCAAGATAGAGGACGCTGAACTTAAGAAGATGCTTGATGGTATAAACCAGTCTGAGACCATCGATAACTACGACCTTTCTGACCTGTTCGACATCATTGATCAGAGGGAACAGTACATCGTCCTGCTTCTGGACGAGTTCGAGAATATTGGGGCCAACGCCAACTTTGGGCCTGAGTTCTACTATGGCCTGCGCTCCCTGGCCATCCACCACAACCTGGCGCTGGTCACATCCAGTCAGAGCGACCTGGTGGAGCTCTCTCGATCTGACGCCGTCCGCAGCTCCCCATTCTTCAACATCTTTGCGACTATTCACCTCCAGCCCTTTAGCACCAAGGACGTTGGTGAGCTCCTACAGACCTACCTTAAGAGCACAGGAGTGCCTTTCACCCAGACGGAGGTCCAATACCTCTGGCAAATAGCCGGTGGGTTCCCCTTCCTACTTCAAATGGCCTCGGCTATGCTCTTTAGGGCGCATCAGGCCGGCCATGAAGAGGCCCAGCGTATCGCATTGGTCCACTCGGAATTCCCTGCCCAGGCCCAACCGCACCTGCGCAACTATTGGGAATTTACTACCGGTGAGGAGCGGATTATCTTGGCGGTCCTGGCACTGCTGCACACCCAAAAAACCGCTCAGGGGCAGAGCTGGACAGCCCCCCAGTTGGAGGGGTGGTATCGGCGTACAAGCAACGTCGTCCCCGGTTTGGCCCGTCGCGGGCTGCTGAACAGAATCCACGACCAGTATTTGCTGTTCTCCACTACGTTTGCCGATAGCATCATCGATGGGCTTACTGCTGACCCGTCAGAGCCCATGAATGCTGAAGAATGGCAGCAGAAGATAGCAGACGGCCTTGCTCCGCTTCCGGAGGGGGCAAAGTACCATGCCCAACAATGGCTCATGAACACAAGGACTGCGCAGGGTGACCTGTTCATAAAATGGCTCGCAGACCCTCAGACCGTTGAGGCAGCTATGGAGCTGATTGCCAGTTCCGGCGCTCCCTTCCACACAATAGGCGAGCTCCCGCCCTTGGCCACTGCCGCCAAAGCAGAGACCACCAACGTCGCCTCCCTGGCAGGCGTAGAGCTATCAAAAAGTACGGGACCCAGCACCAGAGGGCAAATATCCCTGGATGACGCGGAAGCTGCCGAAACCGCCGGTGCGGATATCGAGCTGATCTTCACTCCAGCGCCAGATCCCACCAGATTATTGCAGCTCTGCCAGTGGCTGGAACAGATAGCAAAAGCTGAAATTGAAGAGATGGCGGGCTCCTCAGAGGGAGGCACCTCAGTGAGGATTTTGCTGAAAAGGCCAATTGCCTTGGCGGAGATGCTCTTAGAACTCCCGGAGGTGGAGGAGGTGACCGAACGGCCGGTACAGGACGAAGGTTCCAAGGGGCGCCGGTTCATCAAGAAACGCAAAGATACTCGCGGCCGCACCCCCTCGGCTCTTCAACGGTGGCGTGTGGTGTTGCGCCCCCCCTCCCCTTCTGCGACCGGGGAGCCGGCCCAGGAAACTGGCCAGACCGCATCCGCAGTACCCGATCAGCCGTCTGTCAATGCTGAAGAGGACATTGCTGGGGAGCAGCAGGGTCCGCCTTCACCCTGAGTTCTCTCAACCACCTGTGAGGAGGATGCGCTTTCAGTGGGCCCGGCAGGGATCGAACCTGCGACCAATCGGTTATGAGCCGACCGCTCTACCACTGAGCTACGGGCCCAAGCGGCCACCTGCATACAGCAACTTCGCCGATATTTACCGGCCAAACCGGCTGCTCTACCGCCCCCGCTACTGACATTCCCGCTGTATCGACCGGCGGAGAGGCACACTCCAATGCCTAGTGATTATTCTGAAGAGTCTGGATGAGTGAGTCAAGTGGCAATCAGCTATAAAACCGTTCGCCCGGTCGCTATCGAATAACCTTACACATCCTGCCAGGCACACCGTTGAGAAGGGCGGAGGAGGAGAGGGTTATTTCGAGACCCGTTGCGTGCTTCAGGACCTGCACGACACCCGTATTGTCATCTGCCATATCATCCCCTCCTCCGTACGACTAGCGGCATCTTTTAGCAGATATTCTGCTTGTTATCAACCCCCTGAATCCGCCCCTCAATTCATTGCGGGAAATGCGACGCAGTGATTTCGCCCGCTCTCCCGATTCAACTGAGCGGATGGCCATAAGACTGGTCTAAAATGGCCGCCCCCAACGCTTGACACGTATTGCCATCGCTGTGATACCGTTTATTTGTCCTGAGAGACGGAGGGGGAGTGGAGGCCAAGACGCCACGCCAATCGGGCAACCGAGCGGCTAGTCGAGGCTAAAGGCCACCGAAGTTTCTCGGGGCACTTCTTTATTTACAACAACCAGACGTACAATCGCACAATACGGTCGGGCCCGTCGCTATCCGCCATCCACCCACCTCTTGCCACACACAGCTTTGAATTCGGCCCGCGCCGCCTGACAAGCGACGCTCAGATCAATGGAGGCGGAAGGCCCGGGCATCAAAACGCGCCGCCATTCTATCCGACACACATTGTCGGTTTCTGAATGGCAAACGGGGTCACCAGATGTCAGTTTCTGAATGGCAAACAGGGCCACCAGGCGTCGG
>JAPUKM010000287.1 GCA_027295645.1 Chloroflexota bacterium
GCGGGTGGTCATCATCGGCGGCGGCGCTACCGGCGTCGAGTTCGCCTACCTGTTCAACGCCTACGGAGCCGAGACCACCATCGTGGAGATGCTCCCCAACCTCGTGCCCGCAGAGGACGAAGAGATCAGCAAACTACTGGAGCGCTCCTTCTCCCGCCAGGGCATCTCTGTTCACACCGGCTTTCGCGTCACCGGCGCCACCGCCTCAAAAAACGGAGTGAAGTTGGAAATCCAGAAGGGAGAGGAAGTGACCACCCTGGAGGCCGATCGAGTCCTTGTCGCCGTGGGTGTCCTTCCCAACACCGGGGAGCTCGGCCTGGACGGCCTGGGCGTCACCCTCGACCGTGGATTCGTCAAGGTGGACGGCTCCATGGCCACCAACGTCGCCGGCCTCTACGCCATCGGCGATGTCACCGGCATCATGCTGCTGGCCCACGTCGCCTCGGCCCAGGGCGTCCTTGCCGTGGAGCGCATCGCTGGCATGGATGTCCCGGACCTGAACTATGAGGTGATGCCACGGGCCACCTATTGTCATCCCCAGGTCACCAGCTATGGCCTCACAGAGAAACAGGCCGTGGAGCGAGGCCATAGGGTCAAGGTAGGGAAGTTCCCGTTCGTTGCTAGCGGCAAGGCCCTCGCCATTGCCGAACCCGAAGGGCTGACCAAAATCGTAGTGGATGAAGACTCCGGTGAGATTCTGGGCGCTCATCTGATCGGCCCGGACGTAACCGAAATGCTCGGAGAGCTCTCCCTGGCTCGAATGCTGGAGAGCACCAACCGCGAGATAGGACAGCTGGTGCACTCCCATCCCACACTCTCCGAAACGCTGAAGGAGGCGGCCCTGGCCGTCGATGGTGTGGCGATTCATATTTAACTTCTCTGCCCATGTGGCACAGATATCGCGCAGGAGACTCTCCTGGGTGAATGAATAAGCGAGGAACGGCAATGAAACAGGCTACCAAGATCGCGGATAAAGCGGTTCTCCTGGACTACTACCGCCAGATGGTCCAGATCCGCGTCTTTGAGGAGCGGGCAGCCGAGCAGTACATGCTCGGCAAGATCCGCGGCTTCCTCCACCTCTACATCGGCGAAGAGGCGATAGCGGCGGGTGCCATCTCTGCCCTTGGGCCTCAGGACTATCTCGTCACACACTACCGCGACCACGGACACGCCCTGGCACGCGGCCTCGAGCCAAAGGTGATCATGTCGGAGCTCTTCGGAAAGGTCACCGGCTCCAGCAAGGGCAAAGGCGGCTCCATGCACCTCTTCGACGCCTCCAGAAGACTGGCCGGAGGCTACGCCATCGTCGGCGGCCAGCTGCCCATCGCCGCCGGCCTTGCCCTGGCATCCTCCCTCCAGCACACGGATGACATCGTACTCTGCTTCCTGGGCGACGGAGCGCTTAACGAAGGCGAGTTCCACGAGTCCATGAACCTCGCCTCTCTGTGGCGCCTGCCCGTCATCTACTTCTGCGAGAACAACCTGTACGGCATGGGTGCCCCGGTCGAGGAGATGGTCGCCGCACCGGAGATCCACCGTATTGCGGAGGCCTACAACATGCCCTCCCAGCGGATCGACGGAATGGATGTCCTGCAGGTCCACGAGATCACGAGCGAGGTGGTCCAGCACGTCCGCGACGGCAACGGCCCCTACTTCGTCGAGGCCATGACCTACAGGTTCCGGGGTCACTCCATGGCAGACCCCGTGAACTACAGGCAGAAGGAGGAGGAGGAGAAGTGGATGGCCAAAGACCCCATCTCCACCTATAAGGCATGGCTTATCCAGAGCGATATCGCCTCCAAGGAGGAGCTGGACGTCGTCAACCAGGCGGTGGAGCTGGAGATCGAAGAGGCCGTCGAGCTTGCCGATCAGAGCCCCTTCCCACCTCCGGAGGCGCTCTACGAGGACGTCTACGCCCAGTCCTAGGAGAAGACCATGGCAGACATCAGCTATAGAGACGCCGTGACCATCGCCCTCCGTGAGGCCCTCCGTGAGGACGACCGTATGTTTATCATGGGGGAGGACATCGGCCTGTATGGCGGCCCCTACGCCGTGACCAAAGGGTTCGTGGAGGAATTCGGACGGGAGCGGGTCATCGACACCCCCATCTCCGAGTCGGCCATGGTGGGAGCAGGCACGGGTTCCGCTATGGGAGGCATGCATCCCGTCGTGGAGATCATGACCATCAACTTCACCCTTCTGGCCATGGACCAGATCGTCAACCACGCCGCCAAACTCCGCTACATGTCCGCCGGGCAGTACACCGTCCCGATGATCATACGCACCGTTACCGGCGGCGGCGCCCAGCTCGCCGCTACACACTCCCAGAGCCTGGAGGGATGGTTCGCCTCCGTGCCCGGCCTCAAGGTCGTGACACCCGCCACCCCCTACGATGCCCTCGGCCTCTTCCGCTCCGTCCGGAATGAGCAGGACCCCGTGATCTTTGTCGAGCACATCCTTCTCTACAGCACTCGGGGAGAGGTCCCGGACGACCACTACCTTGTCCCGCTGGGCAAGGCCGACGTCAAACGCCGGGGAGATGACCTCACCCTCGTGGCCTACTCCCGGATGGTCCAGGTCGCCCTCGATGCCGCCGAGGAACTGGCGGGACGGGGCATCAACGCCGAGGTGATCGACCTTCGCTCCCTCCGTCCACTGGATATCGGGACCGTCGTGGAGTCGGTGAAGAGGACCGGCCATGCGATCGTCGTGGAGGAGGCCTGGCGCACCGGCGGTTTCGGTGCCGAGATCGCCAGCCAGATCCAGGAGCAGGCCTTCGACCACCTGGACGCCCCCATAGGCAGGGTGGCCGGAGCCGAGGTGCCAACCCCCTACTCTCAGCCCCTGGAGATGTTGGCCATCCCCAGCCTGGAGTCTGTCGTCGCTGCAGTGGAGAGTGCCCTCGGTCGGTAGGCATATGGCAGCAACGTATCGGACCCCCGTTCGGGTTCAAGAATCTTGAAGGAGGATCAGGGTGGCTAAGGAACTGGTGATGCCCCAAATGGGCTACGACATGCAACAGGGAACTGTCGTCCGCTGGATCAAGAAGGAGGGCGACCAGGTTGTGCGGGGAGAGCCCGTGGCAGAGATCGAGACAGACAAGGCTGTAGTGGAGATGGAGTCCATCGGCGGCGGCGTCCTGCGCAAGATCATCGCCCCTGAGGGCACAGTCGCACAGGTCGGCGAGGTCATCGGCATCATCGCGGAGCCGGACGAGGACATCAGCAGTCTGGAGGCCAAGGGCCCGAAGCCCGCGGCCACGGCACCTCCCGCCCCCAAGGCATCACCCGCTCCCGCCAAAGCTCCGGCTGCCGAGCAGCCACCTGCTCCGGCCTCCGCCGGCGAGATAAAGGCCTCGCCCGTGGCAAAGCGCCTGGCCCAGGAGCTTGGCGTCAACCTCGGCCAGGTGACCGGCACCGGGCCCGGAGGTCGCATCATCCGCGAGGACGTGGAGGCCGCCGCTCAGGGCCCGGCTGCTCAGCCCGCCGCACCGGCTCCAGCAGCCGCCGCCCCCGCCGAGGCCGGGCGAACGGAGCTGACCCGTATGCGCCAGGCCATCGCCCGCATCACCTCCATAAGCAAACAGCAGATCCCTCACTACTACGTCGGAAATGAGATCGACATGACGGCGGCCATGGAGATGCGCCGCCAGGTCAACGAGAAGATCGGTGGCGACCCCAGAGTCACCGTCAACGACCTGATCATCAAGGCCGTTACCATTGCCCTCAGCGACTTCCCGGCCCTGAACGCCTCCTTCAAGGACGACCACCTGGAGACCCATCCCTACGTCAACATCGGCATCGCCATCGATCTGGAGCAGGGGCTCATAGTCCCCTCCATCGCCAACTGTGAAGCCAAATCCCTGGTGGAGATCGCCCGGGCCTCTACAGACCTCGGCAAACGCGCCCAGGAGGGCCGCCTCCATGAGTCAGAGTACTCTGGAGGCACCTTCAGCATCAGCAACCTGGGCACCCTGGACGTCGACACCTTCTCCGCCATCATCCTCCCGCCTCAGAGCGCCGTGCTCGCCGTGGGCTCCGTCAAAAAGCGCCCCGTCGTCGACGACAGCGACCAGATCGTCGTCCGCCAGATGATGAACACCACCCTCTCCGCGGACCACCGCGTCTCCGACGGCGCGGAGGGCGCCCGCTTCCTTCAGGAGCTGAAGCGCCTCCTGGAGAACCCCGTCAGCCTTGTGATGTAGGCCTGCCTTCCTGGCAGACATCCCGCTCACCCTGGACTCAAGTGCGCTGTTTGAGGAAGTGAGCCCATTCCTTTCGCGAAAGAGGTGAAAGGGCTGAGAGTCGCACTCTGAGTGCGGGCGGTGGCGCGAAGCCCGCGGGTGAGGCCTCCCGACAACGAGGAATAACTGCCGGGAGGGCAAATTGTGAGGGGAACGCACCTATTAGTTGAATACGTTATCCGCGAATGGTGACACGCAGTTGAAGCAATGGTCAGGCTTGTGATGAGATAGTGTGGCTGCTGGTTATGGCCGCTACCTTGCTGATAGTCGCGCCTATAGAGCAGTATTTGTCCTCAGCCAGCTGTATGGCCCTCTGGACTGCACGCTGATCAAGCTTACCTTGCAGCGCATACTCAAGGCGTATCTCTTTGAAGGCCCAAGGGGCGACCGGTTCCTGGACTCCACTCACCTTGATCTGCAGCGACGCGAGTTCTTGCCGCTGCTTTCTTAGAATGTTGGCTATATCTATCCCCGTGCACGCTGCCAGAGAGGCCAGCAGCAAATATGCGGGCATGAATCCCTCAAAGGGGTCTCCCTCGTTGTCTGGGGCATCGACGATGAGGTGGTGCCCATGGCCATCCTCAAAGGCGAATTTCATTCCGCCGTGCCATTGGCCGCTGACGTTAATGGTTGGTGGGTCAGCCATGCTTTACTCCTCTAGCCAGATGGTGTGTCCATACGAGCGGTGCCGCATGCCAGGCCGTAAAAACAGAAGCGCACAGTTGAGCACAACGGAAACTTTAGGCTCTGCCGAGCATGGACGGCTGTATGACGCGGACCGTGACGGTTTCGTCCTTGCCCCGCAGTGAGGCGAAGGCGCTCGCGCTCATGCTTTCGCCTAACGCAGTGGACCCGCGCACATCCGCGAACAGGACTGCTATGTCGATCTCGGCCCCGCCCCGGGGCATCTGTGTCTCTCAGAGATTGCACAAGTTGGGGCTCATGCGAGACGGCCCCCGGCCGAACGGTTTGAGCACTGCGCCGCCTATCCCGCCGACCGGAACGCGGCACACGGTACAGCGAGGCGATCCTGGGAGGATAGCTATTCGAGTGTGGTGCCCATGAACGAGCTTGTCCCGCCACAACGCCTCTATCTCTGGATCGTTATCGTTTGTGGCGGTCATGTCGCCCTCCTGATGGCCTTTTGCCCGCACCTGCTCTACAGTCCGAGGGTCTGCGCCAACTGCTCATTGGTTGACTCAAATTGAATGGAGCCGTCCTCGAAGAATATAGTTGGAGTGGTGCGTTGACCGTTATTGACGCTCTTGATGAGAGCGAGCGCCTCGGGGTCCTCGTCGACGTCGATCCAAGCATAGGGAATGTTGTGCTCCTCAAGGAACCGCCGCGCCCGTTGTGTGTCGGGGCACGTCTTTGCCCCGTAAACCTTAAGCTTGGTGTCCATACATGTCCCTTTCGCGCTTCTTGAACTGTGTCGAGCGGTGTCTCTTATTTCGCGCCGAAGTTGATCGGTAGCCAGACCGAGAAGGAGGTCTTGCCCGGCTCTGAAACTACTTTGATGTCGCCACGATGTTTGTACACAACGATGTTATAGCTAATGTCCAGCCCAAGCCCGGTGCCGTGCCCGGGGGCCTTTGTGGTAAAGAAGGCGTCGAAGATCTTGGATTGAATCTCCGGTGGGATGCCGGGCCCGTTGTCGGCAATCTCTGTCACTACCCATTCCCCCTCACGTCTGGTTCTAACTGTGATCTCGCCTTTCCCGTCCAGAGCGTCGATGGCATTGTCCAGGATGTTCGTCCAGACCTGGTTCAGTTCGCTGCCGAACGCCTCAATCTTCGGCACGTCCGGCCCGTATTCCCGCCGTACGCTGATGCCGTCTTTCAGCTTACTACGGAGAATGAGCAGTGTGTTGTCAAGTCCGTCATGTATGTCGACCGCCTGCGTGGGTGCCTGGTCAAGGAAGGAATAGGACTTGAGCGCCTTGACGATCTCCGAGATCCGCCCAGCGCCTTGACCGATCTCTGCCAACAGATTGTGCGTCGTGTAGGTGGAATTCACATGAGCGATCACCGTCGTGAGTAGATCTGCATGAAAGGTTTTGGCCAGTGTCGCCAGTCCGTCCGTATCGAACTCCAAGTTCACCAGGGTAGATGTGAGTTCCCAGGCATCAGACACGCC
>JAPUKM010000288.1 GCA_027295645.1 Chloroflexota bacterium
AAGCTGTGTGAGCAGCGGGTGTGAGGTCAAGGGCGGAAGAACCTCCTGTATCTGGACAACCAGTTATTGCCGGGCGTTAATTGTAGTGAGACCCAGCTTTGAGGTCAAGCTATGAGTCCTCCTTGACACCCCACTCAACCCGTTGCTAGACTGCCCTCGGGGCACTATGCCCTAAAGGAGGGGGAATGGGAGTTACTCAACACCTTTTTTCAGGTTCAGACAATCTCAACTGAGAGATTTGGCAAACTTTGGAGTGCCCATATAGTTGCCAGTGATGGAGGTGGAGCATGGTCATAGTAGGGCAGCATAGGACTCTCAGCGAATTCGCGACCTCGGCTTGGAGCGGCCATGACCAGCTTGATGGCTTGGACGCCGTCATCATGGCCATTGCCAAAGGCTCTTACAAAGTCAGTCAAAAGATTCGTGCGGCGACCCTGGCAGATGTACTGGGAGTCACCGGTGAAACTAACGTTCACGGCGAGATGGTGCAGCGCCTTGATGCCGCCAGTTCCGACATTTTCGTGGATATCCTACGCCAGTGTGGTCACGTCGCGGTCATAGGGTGTGAGGAGATTGAAGAGCCGGTTATCGTCGGGGACGACCCTCAGCACGCCTTCATGGTGCTCATGGACCCTCTGGACGGCTCCTCCAACATCGATGTGGCAGTGAGTATCGGGTCCATATTCGGGATATGGCGCAGAAGCGACAATGACCGGGTCACCGATGCCTCGTTGCTGCGACCGGGGAATGAGCAGGTCGCCGCGGCGTACATCGTGTACGGGTCCAGTACGGTGCTAGTGGTGGCCACGCGTAACAGCGTGCAGGGCTTCACCCTGGACCCTGAGTCGGGCGTGTTTGTCCTGACGCATCCGGATATCAATATCCCAATGGAATGCCCCTACTACAGCACCAACGAAGGCAACTTCAAGGCCTTGAATGAAACGTCCCGGCGGGCCGTGAAGAATCTGCGGGCCGCCTACTCTCAGCGATACGTGGGTTCCTTGGTCGCCGACTTTCACCGCAACCTTCTCAAGGGAGGTATCTTCCTGTACCCAGCAGACCGCAATTACCCAGAGGGTAAGCTGCGGTTGATGTACGAAGCAAATCCTCTGGGCTTTGTCGCTGAGCAGGCTGGTGGCGCCGCCTCCACAGGAAAACAGCGTATTTTGGATATCCTGCCAGAGCACCTGCATCAACGCACACCATTGATTTTGGGAAATAGAGACGTGGTGGAGCAGACTGCGTCTCTGATCAAGGGGGGCTAGCACCCGCTACTCCAACCCCGTACGGGGTGAGCCATCCCAGAGGGAGGGATGCTATCGATATACAACAATTGGCCGCCACTGCCCGGGCGCTGGTCGCACCCGGCAAAGGTATTCTGGCCGCGGACGAAAGCGGCGGCACGATCAAGCGGCGTTTTGACTCCATCAATGCGACGTCAACTGAGGAGAATCGGCGAGATTACCGGGAGTTGCTTTTCCGCACCAGCGGCGTCGCACAGTACATCAGCGGCGTGATTCTATTCGACGAGACCATCCGTCAGAATGGGGCCGACGGCAACCCCCTGGTGCAGGTTCTCGTGGACCAGGGGATCATTCCAGGCATCAAGGTGGACAACGGAACGCAGCCGCTCCCCGGTGCATCTACGGAGCTGATCACCAACGGCCTCGACGGCCTGGCAGACCGCCTGAAGGAGTACGCCAGCTTGGGCGCTCGCTTCACCAAATGGCGTGGAGTTATCAACATCAGCCAGAGCATCCCAACTCGCTACTGCATTGACACGAATGCCCACGCACTGGCCCGCTTCGCCGCGCTGAGCCAGGAGGCCGGCCTCGTCCCAATCGTGGAGCCCGAAGTGCTCATGGACGGTGACCACAGTGTAGACCGGTGCTTTGAAGTCAACGAGGCCACCTTGAGGGAGGTCTTCTATCAGCTGGCCCAACACGGGGTGGCCCTGGAGGGTTGCCTGCTCAAGCCCAGCATGGTCCTCTCGGGCAGCTCAGCCGCAAAGCGCGCGGGACCTGAGGAGGTTGCAGAGAAGACCATAGCCTGCTTCATGCGGGTGGTGCCCGCCGCGGTGCCGGGAATAGTCTTCCTCTCCGGTGGCCAGACCGACGATGAGGCAACGGCCAATCTTAACGCGATCAACAAACGGGCCGCTGCTGCCGGAGCGCCATGGCAGCTCAGCTTCTCCTTTGGTCGGGGCCTTCAGCAAGCACCTTTGAAAGCATGGGGCGGTAAGTCGGAAAACGTGGACCTGGCGAAGCAGGCCTTCTATCATCGAGCAAAGCTTACCAGCGCGGCAAGGCAGGGCAGCTACTCCCCAGAGATGGAGAAGGAGCTCTCTCCTGCCTAGCCTGCCTACGATGACTCCATCCAGTTATAACCAGAGAAAAGGGCAAAGAATAACCGCTGCGGCGCGCCTCCTTGTGGGCACCAACAACCCCGGGAAGGTCCGGGAGTACCGGGAGTTGCTCAAAGGAGTCCCCTTCACGATCACCACACCCACCAGTGAGAACCTGGAGGGGGAGGTGGACGAGACGGGCTCTACGTTTGCAGAGAACGCCCTGCTCAAGGCACGCCACTTCGCACAGGCCTCCGGCCTCCTCACCCTGGCCGACGACTCCGGCCTGGAAGTGGACGCCCTGAACGGCGGCCCGGGCATCCGGAGCGCGCGGTACGGCGGGCCCGGGCTGACCGATGAGGAGAGAGTGACGCTACTGCTGTCGGAAACGAGCGAGGTGCCATGGGAGCGGCGGACGGCCCGGTTCCGGTGCGTCATCGCCCTGGTCTGGCCCTCGGGAGATGAGGAGACGGTGGAGGGGAGCTGCGAGGGCTACATAGCCTATGAGCCCAAGGGGACCAACGGCTTCGGCTACGACCCTGTTTTCTACTGGCCTGAGCTGGGCAAAACCTTCGCCGAACTGGACTCGGCCACCAAGCACCGCCTGAGCCACCGCGGCCAGGCTGC
>JAPUKM010000289.1 GCA_027295645.1 Chloroflexota bacterium
AATATGGTGGGGGAGGCATAGGAGTACTGGGCCAAGCCCTGGCCAATGAGGAGATGGGATGGGCCAGTGAAGCGGTTACTTATACGACTACGAGCCCACACCATGCGGACCCAGCTACCCTGGAGACTGCAAATGAGCGTCAGAAGGAGGAGTCTTTCTTTCCGATACTCAGGGGTGAGCGGGAGGGTTGCGGCGCCTGGACCGAACCCGATGCCGGTGGGGATGCCGCAGGGATCCAGGCGAGAGCGGTCAAGACCGGAGACCATTATGTGATAAACGGGACGAAGATCTTTGTCACCAACGCGGATAATGCCGACTTTGTTCTACTGGGCGCGGTGACCGGGCCTGATAAGCCAAAGCATGAGAAGTACACCCAATTCATCATAGATTTTGACACACCGGGGCTGAAGCTCTCCTCTTACCAGCCAATGATGGGCCGCCATGGGCTCAAGAGCTTTGAGCTTGTATTAGAGGACTGCAGGGTTCCGGCGGAAAACATACTTGGTAAAGAGGGTGGCGCGCTGCGGAGGGCTCTCTCCAACTTCGGAGAAGGTCGCCTTCTCATGGCGGCGCGGGTTATCGGCACTGCGGACAGATCCCTTCAGATGGCAAAGGATTACGCCAAGAGCAGGACCACCTTTGGCCAGCCGCTGGCCTCCCGCCAGGCTGTCCAGTGGATGTTGGTGGACATGGCCTTGGAGATTCATGCCGCTCGCATGATGACCTATCACGCGGCCTGGGAAATTGACCAGGGGATAGACCCAAAGGCGGCACAGATGAGACAGGCAATGGTGAAGCTATACGCCACGCAAATGGCCTCTCGTACTATAGATAAGGCCATTCAGATCCATGGCGGAATGGGGTATTCCAAGATGTTGCCGCTGGAGCGTATGTACCGCGATGTCAGATTGTATAGAATTGCTGAGGGGCCGGACGAGATGATGAAGCACGTGATAGCTCGGCACTTGCTACAGATGGAATAGCTCCTGCGGCGCATACGGTTTCTGCATCTCTGAATAGGAGCGGGAACATGATTATCGACATGCACACGCACTTTATCCCCAGCGGATTCTATGCCGCGGCCAGGAAAGGTAGAGACTGGTATGGGTGCACTCTGGTCCGGGGAGAGGCGAAAGGTGGCCTCGACGAGCAGGCTAACGAGCATATGGTCGTCGCCGGTACCATGTATCCGCTCTTTCCAGGCGAAGCGGATATCCTGGACCCGGCGGAGCGGGCCAGGCGTCGCAAAGCGGAGGAGGACATCGATCTCCAGACACTGATGATCATCGGTTATCTCTGGAACTACCACCTGGACACAAAGCAAGGGACGGCATTCACGCGTGAGGTCAACCAGGAGATGGCGGACATACAGAAGTCCTACCCCGACCAGTACATCGGCATGGGCATACTCACCATGCAGGACACCAACCAAGCGATAAAAGATCTGGAGTACATGGTAAAGGACCTTGGGCTTCGATCAGTCGCTCTTGCCACCAGTGTGAATGGGAAAAACCTCGACGACCCAACAGTCATGCCAATACTGGAAGAGGCTGCCCGGGCGGATGTGCTCATGCACTTTCACGCGCCCACGATTGGGCTTGTGGGAGCCGACCACGCGCTGGATAGGTTCCCCAGGTACTTTTTCCGAAACTCGCTCGGTATTCCCCTTGAGAGCACTCTAGCCGTCGCCTCGGTAATCTACGGAGGGCTCCTGGACCGATTCCCGGATGCCAGGATGAGTTTCCGCAACGCCGGTGGATTGATGCCGTATGGAGTGGGGCGCTTCGATCATCACTACCATACACGAACAGATAGTAATGTAATGAAGCATCCTCCCAGCGCGTACCTCAAGTATCTCTATTACGATTGCTTGACACACGATCCGTCAGCGTTGCGTTTCCTGATCGATGCGGTGGGACCGGAGCAGGTGATGCTTGGAACCGACCACCCCGCTCTCGATGGCATACTCGATGGCACCGTTAAATGGATAAGGGGACAGTCCTCTCTCTCGGCGACAGAAAAGGCCCAGATCCTCGGGGACAATGCGGCTCGCCTGTTGGGCCTCTCGCCGGCTGAGAAATAGGTACGGCTTGAGCCAGTCATCCATCTGAACTCCGCATCAGGTATATAATCGCCGAAAACGGTTCCGATAAGGGAGATGCACCAATGAAAGCCCTCTACATCAATGGACCCGGAGACGATAATCTGACCTTCGGTGATTTGCCGGAGCCCAGCCTGCAAGAACCAACCGACGTTATCGTTCGAGTGCGCGCCACCGCTATGAACCGCCTGGATGTTTTTAGGCAGCAGGGCACCCACGGCGTCGCGCCCCAGAGCTTTCCGTACATCGGTGGCTCCGAGTATGCCGGTGAGGTGGCGGAAGTCGGTCCTGAAGCCACCCAGTTCAAGGTGGGAGACCGGGTGTTTGGGACAGCGTCATACACCTTCGCACAGTACGCGCGGGTAGGTAGGCCGGAAAGCGGACCCCATCAGAGGCCTCCCGTACATATGCCAGATGGGCTCTCCTATGAGGAGGCAGCAGCCATCCCGATCTCCTTCTCCATGGCCTGGCACATGCTCCATTGCAAAGGCAATCTCAAGAGCGGCGAGGATGTGCTTGTCATGGCGGCGGGTAGTGGCACGGGAACCGCAGGCATCCAGATGGCCAAAGCCGCCGGAGCCCGAGTGATCACAGGCTCAAGTTCCGACGACAAGCTGGACAAGGCCAGGGCTCTCGGCGCGGACGAGGTCCTTAACTATCAGCAGGCCCCCGAATTCTCAAAGCGCGTGCGTGAGCTGACTGATGGCCAGGGCGTTGGCCTTGTCTTCGAATCTATCGGATCCCCTGTCTGGGACCAATGTTTTGCGAGTATCAAGAAGGGGGGCCGCCTCGTTATCTGCGGGGTCACCGGTGGCCACAAGGCGTCCATTCATCTGGGGCAACTTTGGATGAAAGAGATATCAATCTTTGGATGTATCAATGAGCCTGAGAACGATCTTGAAGATGTCGTGAAGCTCATTGAGGCCGGCTCGATAAAGGGTGTCATTGATTCCGTGCTACCTCTGGACAGTACAGAGCAGGCGTATGACAGGATGAAGGAGCGGAACTTCTTCGGCAAGGTAATCCTGACCGTTCCGTGAGCTTGCCCTAGTAATCGTCGAAAGGATCAATGGCATGGTAGAGCGACGCCCGAGGCTGGAGAGTAAGGTTGCCATCGTCACTGGCGCCGGCTCCCAGGGAGACGGCATCGGCAACGGCAAGGCCACCGCTATACTGTTCGCCCGGGAGGGGGCCAGCGTACTGCTGGTCGATTCGGTTGCCGAGCGTGCCGAGGAAACCCTTGCCACGATTACAGCGGAGGAAGGCGAGGCCTCGGTGTTCCAGGCCGACGTCACCAGCGCCGACGATTGCCGGCGCATGGCGGATGCCGCCGTAGAGCGATACGGCAGATTGGACATCCTGCACAACAATGTGGGTATGTCCATGCGGGCCACGGTGGTTGATGTCACGGAGGAGCAGTGGGACCGCATCATGACGCTGAACGTGAAGAGCATGGTTTTGACCAGCAAGTACGCCATCCCGCGGATGATCGAGAGTGGGGGAGGCTCCATCATCAACATCTCCTCCACGGCGGGATTGCGGGCCCACAGCAGCACTCCCTACACCACCTCCAAGGCCGCTGTCATGGGCCTGACCCTCTCCATGGCTGCGGACCACGGTGGCGACAACATCAGGGTCAACTGCATTGCGCCGGGGCTGGTGAGCACCCCCTTCGTGGGACCGCGCATGGATGAGGCGCTGCGGGAGCGCCGCATGAGGGCGACACCCCTGGGCACCGAGGGCACCGGGTGGGACGTGGCATGGGCCGCGGTCTACCTGGCAAGCGACGAGGCCCGATGGATCACCGGCGTGGTGATTCCCGTTGACGCGGGCCTGACGATCACGAGCCCCGTGACCTACAGCCCGCTTGCCCCGCAGCAACAGCACTAGGACCGACCAGCCACGATAGGGAGGAACCGATGCACATCACCAATCAGAAGAGTGCTCCCAGGGAGCCAGTCACGAGCCCCTTGTTTACCGGATCAGACGTGACGCGACAGCCACTGGCACCCGACAGCCAGGACTACACCGTCAACATCATCAACTTTGGAAAGGGCGTCAGGAACAAGCTCCACACGCACGAGAGCGACCAGCTCCTCATCGTGACGGCGGGCACGGGCATCGTGGCCACGGAGCAGGAGGAGCGGACGGTGAATGTAGGGGACGTCATCCTGATACCGGCCGGTGAGAGGCACTGGCACGGGTCGGGCCAGGACTCCGCTTTTTCACATATCGCCCTCACCAGGGCGGGCAGCAAGCTGACGCAGATCGAGGACTGACCGAGCCTACCGTGGCTCTGCGTTCTTCAACATGGGCTCCAGCGTCCGTATCATCGCTGATAGCTTGAAGGAGAGCTCCACCAGGAAGTCATCGGTAAGGGGCTCCAGGGGGACGGTCTCGTGGACACGGGTCCAGCCCTTGTCCCAGGGCTCCGCATCCACGCCGGGGCCCAGGGCCGACCGGATGGCGTCTCGTCGCCCGCGCAGCAGCTCCAAGTGACGGCGATTGCTCTCCGCGTCGCCCTCAAAGTGGAGCCCAAGCTCCACCTCCCCCCTTCGCTTCTGAATCCACACCTCGTAGTGGACGGCGGGGCGCCCGTAGTGAATCTTGACCAGGCTCATAGACGGGCCGGTGCCCTGGAACCCACTGAGCCCCGGCGGCAGCTGCTGCCGCACCAGCTCAAGCAAGGCCTCAAGAAACTCACCGGTCTTCATTCCACCTATTCAGACGGACGGTCTCAGGCCCTGTCCACGGCCTGAACGGCCGCTCGCGCCGCCGCACTCACCATATTGATATCGCTGCCGACCTGGCACATCATGAAGCCCTGGACAAAGCGACGGGTCGCCTCCTCCGGGTCCGAGCCGTGGTGGCACGGGACCAGACCGTGCGCCCTGGCAACGTCCACCACCCGCTGGCACGCCTCGACGTGGCGGGGGTCGCTGCTGGCCGCGGGGCCGGGCTGCAGGCCAAGGGAGAGGGCCAGGTCGCTGGGGCCGATGTAGAAGCCATCGATGCCCGGTGCCCTGGCTATCTCATCCAGCCTCTCCAC
>JAPUKM010000029.1 GCA_027295645.1 Chloroflexota bacterium
AGGTACCATGAGGACATCTAATGCGGAGCATGGGGGTCCAAGCATGATGTGGTCCAAGTCCTGCCCCAGGTGCGAACGAGGGGATTTGCTCTTTGAAGAGGAGTGGGAAGGCTGTCGCGTGAGGTGTGCGCAGTGCGGCTATTCACGAGAGGTGGACAGCCGTTACGAGGTTAGCGGAGTGCTACAGCGAGGCGAGCCTTCCCGGCAGCGGCTACTAGAGCAACAGGCCCTTTAGCCCGACTTCTTCGCTCCCGACGTCTGAAGTTTCCGCCGTAAATCCCGTACGTATGCGACCTGATCAGGAGAAGGCTACGAGGAAGCTCCGCTGCCTCTCCTGCGCCTCCCGTTCGCTGGCCTGCGCCTCTCCGCCCAGAAGTAGATCTCATCCCCAGCCCGCTTGATTGTCACCTTACGCCCCGCCGCTCTGGCAGCGTCGCCTAGCCTGCGTCTCAAGGTAGCTGTAGTCTCACCGGCACCAGCCACGAGCCTGCCCGCCTGTCCGCTCTTGAGCTGGTCGATGTAGTCCAGATACTCCTGCAGAATCTGCGCCCTCTTTCCTCTGGTGGCGCTCTTCGCCTTGGCCTCTTCCACAGAAACTATGTCGAGCTTGGGCATGTATCTCCTCCCACACAGACAGATCAACAGGCGGCATTATACAGGCTGCGATCAGGGGAGAGAAAGAAGCGGACTTTGTCGGAGTCGAGCGGCACTCACCCACCTACATCTCGGCTGGCCTTCTGCCTACATCTCATAGTGAAGCCTTGCCTCTTTCCTTATACGTCGCCAGCGTGTCCGCTGCGCGTGCCTCCAGCGCGTGGAAGCGCCGGACGGTGTCTCGTGGCAGAGTATAGCCGGAGGTGTGGATACACCGGGCGGGAGAGCAAGCCATACTCCTGGTGATGACCGAGCACTACTTGCGGGTTGTGGCAAGCTTTCAATAGGACTAGAATTGCCCAGGATTCAGCATCCGGAGGTTAGAGTTGCCGATGGAACCGACAAGTCTGGTGGACCTTGAAGCCTGGGCCAAACAACAGATGCCCCACGACTTGTGGGACTTCGTAGCAGGAGGCTCGGCGGATGAGATAACGCTCAGCCGGAATCGGACCGCCTTCGACGCCATCACCATAAACCCTCGCTTCCTGGTCGTCGTGTCTCGCCGAGACCTGACGACAACCGTTCTGGGCCAGACAATCAGCTTCCCGGTGATGATCGCCCCAGCAGGGGGGGCAACGCCAGATCCATCCAGAGGGCGAAAGGACAACGGCCCGTGCCGCTGGGGCCGCAAGCACTTTGATGGCCCACCGCTCCGGCTACGGACTGGAGGAGGTAGCCGAGGTCGCGCCCGGGCCGCTCTGGTTCCAGCTCTATCACTTCAATGACGAGGTTACTGAGATCCTGGTGACCAGGGCCAAGGCCGCCGGGTACAAGGCCATATGCCTGACCGTGGATACCCCCGCACCGAGTCCGAAGGAGAGAGACGTGCGGAATCGGTTCGTCCGGGTTCCTGAAGTTCACTGGGGCCGCCTTCGGGACCGCCCGGACCTCATCGCGCTGAGAGACGTCGGAGTCCCGGATACCGCGGACTGGAATCCGTCCCGATACACAGGCCTTACGTGGTCACGGCTGGACTGGCTGCGTTCCCTCACCGGTCTGCCTCTGGTTGTCAAAGGGATCAGGACCGTAGAGGACGCCGCCCTATGCGCTGAACACGGCGTGGACGGCATCGTCGTCTCCAACCACCGTGGGAGGCAGCTAGACTCCACCCGGGCCACTATCGAGACCCTTGCGGCCATAGCGGAGACAGTCGGCGACCGGATGGAGGTGTATTTCGATTCGGGCGTGCGTCGTGGATTGGACGTACTGAAGGCCCTGGCGCTGGGTGCGCGTGCCGTCCTCGTGGGGCGTCCTGTCTTCTGGGGACTGGCCATCAACGGCGAGGCTGGTGTCCGTCAGATGCTTGAGATACTGCGGATAGAGTTTGATCGGTCCATGGCGTACTGTGGCCGAACGAGTGTTGCCCAGATCGATAGAAGCCTCGTGACCTTGCCATGTCAGTGCTGGGTTGGAGCAGACCCCATTCCAGTATCGACGGTCTACAGCCGGCCGCGGTTGGCCACGCAGAGCTTTCGCCGCGCTGACCATTACATCGGGATTCTGTCACTTACTGAAGACGCTCGGTGAGCAGCGGCGAGTTCGCGTTCGGTGACGCCAAGGACGTCGAGTTGAAGGGACCGGCAGGACGTGCGATGGTCGTCAGGCGCGTGGCACCGGCGAAGTCAGGTGTAATGGAATTCCGCGGCTCGAATGCGAAAGTTGTTTGCGGTGGCCGCTCTGCTAGGTGATTGAGGTAAAAGAATGAAAATAACCGACATTGTGGTCAATCAACTGAGAGCTCCAGAAGGGCGCGATGGTCAAGCATTCGTCGGCGCTTCCGGCAGACTCATCGTCCGGGTGTATACCGATGAGGGTGTGGTTGGGATAGCGGAAGGCGCACGAAATCTGAGTGTTTTCAGAGCTTACCTGGAGGACCTGATCAAGCCCCTCATCGTTGGGATGAATCCCGTTCAACCGCGACAGATATGGGAGACTCTAGCTTTGGGTACCGGACAGCTTGCCACTCGGTTTCCTTCGCAAATAGTCGGTGCCATTGACGTGGCATGCTGGGATATCACAGGCAAAGTCGCTGGACTACCCCTCTACGCTCTCCTGGGAGGAGCGAGTAGGACCGAAATCCCTCTGTACTGGAGCCGCGGTAATGGGTGGCGGAAGACCCCTGAAGAGATGCTGGAGGAAGTTCAGGAGGGGT
>JAPUKM010000290.1 GCA_027295645.1 Chloroflexota bacterium
CTCGTGGGTGAGCTGCTCACGTATAAGCTCACGTCCGCCAATGGCGCTACGTCGACCCTTGCGGCCACCGGCGTGACGCTGACCGATTCACTGGCGACCAGCACAGTCTTCGTCTCGGCCAGTGCCGGGTGTGTGTATGACGCTGTGTCGCACACCGTCACCTGCGAGGTAGGAAACCTGGCTGCCGGCGCTTTTGCGTCGAGCACCATTGTCGTCATGCCGACGGCAGCGGGCGTCATCACCAACACGGCCGAGGTGGCGGGCAACGAGCTTGACCTCAATCCAGCCAACAATACGGCCATGGCAACCACCACCGTCGTGATCGTGTCCGGCGTCTGCGGCGACGTCAACGACGATGGGGTAATCAACGTATTCGACGCCATTATGCTTCTACAGATCATCGTCGGGCTAATCGAGCCGACCGAGACTCAGTTGAAGCTAGGCGACGTGGTGCACGACGGCACCATAAACGTCTTCGATGCCATACTGCTGCTGCAGCACATTGTTGGGCTGACCGAGATCACAGACTGTGGCCCACCCACGTCCTGAGCGCCATCAGGGGGCGCAGGACAGCCAGCCTGCGATTTCGGGCGAGTCCCCCCCGACTCCCAGTCCCATCTCGAACTTGCCGAAAGGCCGGCAACTGATGCCAGCCTCGTGGTGACCTAAAGGGCGTCTTACGGCGCCAGAGCAAAACTGAAGCTAGAGGTTCTGATTTCTCTACGATCAGGCCCACCAGTCGTAACTTTCCCACACTACGACGTGGAATCCTTCTTCGAGATCTCTCTCAGGGGTGATTAGCGCCCAAGCGCCGATTATCAACGGTCGGCGCCAACTTGCCGAACCTGGCCATTGGGCAGATCTCACGAGTTAGCGCCCCGGCGGTCGGATCTGAACCTAATGGCGAAACGGCTGCAGAAGCGTACCGGCCTCATGAGCCGCCTCGGTCAGCTACTTCTTCTCCTGCCAGGAGAGGATGTCGACTTTTCCCTGCGACTTCGAGAGTATCGCGCGAACCAAGACGCTTCCGTCTGGGCCCACGGACCTCAAGTCATATAGAGCCGACCCCTGCACCGCAGCTGCGGGGCCTGAACCCAGCGTCCAGTCTCCAGAGGTGGTGGAGGCATCGTAGCCAGGAGGGCAGGACCAACAAACGCCATCCTTCCAGTCGGTCCAAGCGCTGTTGTTGTAGGTGTACCCAGGGTCCAGAGTAGCCGTTGCTTGGAAGGTGTGCGTGGCGGTCGTTCCCGCAGGCACGACAGCGTTAGAGTGTATGTGCCAGTTCAGGTGCCAGCGCCCCGAGTCGGCCTGCAACTTCTTGGCGGGCTCGTCGAGCCACAGACCACCCGAGTTGATAGCGGGGTCAGAGGCGGACCCGTTCACATAAGTAAAGCCTGGGGGAAGGAGGTCAACGATATGTCGGGGAAAGAAATCCTCCGACATCGTATTCGCGACGCTGATCGTGTAGGTGAAGGTGGTCAACACCCCGGGGTCCGTCTCCTCGGGGTCAATTGCTTTGGTGACTAAGAGACCCCCGGCGCACGTGAGCTGTCCACTACCCACTACGATGGGAGCGGTGGCCGGAGTCCTGGTCTCGTAGCTCCCACTGTCCCACGAGGCGTCGTAGTTCACCCATGCCTGGTTGTAGTAGGTGCCGTCGGGCCTGGTGGCGGTGGCGTCAAAACTCAGAGTCGCGTCCTCACCCGCAGCGAGGGTTACAGGAGGGAATATGGTCCAGGTCAGCTCGTCATACGCGATGCCACAGCTGCCTAGCGGAGTCAAGGTGAGTGAATCGTACCCGCTTATGCCGCCCCATCGGTAGTCGAACTGGCGATCCGCTGGGTCCGCTTCGTTGCTGTAAACCTCCAATCGGAGCCGCAGCTTGTCGGCGGCCTGCAAGGAGATCGAGCTAGTAGCGCTGTACGCGATGTCCTGGCGCTTCCACTGATTTTCCTTCAGTTTTTTCTCACCGCTGGTGAAAAGTTCGGTGACCCCGCCATCGATCTGCTGGAGCTTAAAGCGGTACTTGTTATTCTTATTGGTCGTGTTCCACCACTGCCTTTGCATCCAGTCAGCTGCATCGACCTCCGTGTCTTCGGCGAAGGTCATTTCCCAGTACTCCGGCAGCGTCTCCCAGACACCCTGGGCAGGCGTGTAGGTCCCCTGGGCGCTGTCATTGCCCTGAGTCTCGTCCCAGGAGTAGGGTGTCCCTGTGGCGTCGTTGAGATAAATGATATCGCCGCCCCCAGTCTGAACTGTGAGGGCGGGCTCGGAAGTAGTCAGGCCGGAAGTGGTCAGTGGCTTGTAGTCAAATCCTGGAGGCAACAGGTCGTTGATGGCAGTGACACTACTGGTGCCCACGCCGATGTTGGTCACGGTAATGGTGTAGGTATAGGTCTCAAGAACATCGGCACTGCCTGTCGAGGGGGTGACGGTCTTCTTGATGTCCAAGCCCTGCCCCTGGAGGGATTCACCGGTGAAGATCTTGCTGACCGTGACCGCGACGCTCTCGCCGTTGGATTCCACGTCGATCGTTTTGTCCGGGGACTCCGGGGTCATGCCGTCGTCGAAGTCGAGGTCGCTCAGAAGCTCGTGTAGCGCGACCTCGATTCCCGAGCCTGCGTTGTACATGCCCGTCATTCGACTGTCGTAAATGCCGGAATTGCGCGAGAGCTGGGCGCTGGTCTGAATGGAGGCGACAGTTAAGGGGACGGCCAGGCCGATGAAGCCCAGCAGCATGATGAGGGCTACAGCCCCTTGCTCCCCACAGATCAGACGATGGCTCAATGGCCGACGGATCAGGCTAATCATGATGCACGCTGACCTCACAGCGCTCATCTTGATTCTAATCTGGTCCTGTGTGCGCCAGATGGTCCATGGGTCCTAATGGGGGCAGGCGTTTAGTCCCTGTGGCCGGCCGTCGTTGAGGTCATCGCTTGAGGCCGATTGGCGGCGCAGGACTTCTACGATCGCTGTCTGTGCTAGTTGATCTTGCTGGTCCCTGGTTGCCCGAGAGTGTGGTCTCGGTCAGCTAGTTCTCCTGCCACGAGAGCACGTCAATCGTGCCGTTCAGATCCCAGAGGAGGACACGCGACGACACGGTACCGTCCGCCGACACCGCCTGAACGTCGTACGCCGTTGGGCCGTGTATCGTGACCGCCCTCGGGCCCGAACCCAACTGATAGTCCCCCGAGGTTCTGTCGGCGTCGTAACCAGGCGGGCAGGAGTCGCAATTGCCGTCCTTCCAGTCGACCCAGGCCGCATTGTTGTAGTCATACCCTGGATCTAGCGTGGCGGTTGCCTGGAAACTCTGGGTAACGGTCTGTCCCGCGGGTATGGTGGCATTGGCGTGGATGTGCCACCATACCTTCCAGCGCTCGTAGTCCTCCTCCCACTTTAGGGCCGGCTCGTCGAGCCACAGGCCCCCACCGTTGATGGAGGGGTCAGACGCGGACCCACTCACATACGTAAAGCCCGGGGGCAGGCGATCACGTATGTGGCGGGGCTTGAAGTCGCCCGAGAGATTGTTCTCTACGCTGATGGTGAAGGTAAAGGTGGTCTCCACCCCTGGCTCAGCATCTTCTATGTCCACAGTCTTGGTCACGATAAGGCCCGCGCCGCACTCAGGACCCGCAGCGGCGCCAACGGTGATGGGAGCTGTGGGAGGCGTACGCACCTCGTAATCTTGAGAGTAGCTGTCCCACGAGGCCCTGTACGTCACCCATGCCTGGTTGTAGTAGGTGCCGGGTCCCTTGGCTGCCGTGACCTGGAAGCTGAGGGTCAGCTCCTCGCCGGGATCTATGGGCACAACGGGAAATATGTCCCAGGTGAGTTCGTCATACTCGACACCACAGTCACCTGGCCAATTGGTACGAGAGTCATACTGGACTGCACCGCCCCACCGGTAGTCAAACTGTCTATCGGCCGGGTCGTCCTCGTTACTGTATACCTCCAGCCGCAGGCGAAGCTTGTCTCCCGCGAGAAAGGAGAGCGCGCCTGGGTTATATATCAGTTTCTCCAGCTCCCACTCTTTGTCTTTTGTCTTGCCTTCCGGGCTGGTGAACAGGTCGGTAATCACGGCGCCCCGAACACGCTGCACCTTCCAGCGCTCCAAGTTGTCCTTTTTCGTTGAGTACCACCACTGCTCATGCTTCCACGCGTTGGCTTCGAGTAGTGAGTCTTCAGAGAAAGAAGTGGTCTCCCAGTAGTCCGGCACCTGCTCCCAGACGCCCTTGGCAGGGGTGTGAGTCCCCTGGGCGCTGTCGGTGCCCTGGGTCTGGGCCCAGGGGTACGGTGCTCCAGCGTCGTCGTTGAGATAGAGCGTGTAGGCCACCGTGTCGGACGCGATAGCAGGGTCTGCGGTAGTTAGCCCTGTGGTGGAACCAGGCACGTAGTCGAAGCCGGGAGTTACCAGGTCTCGGACACGTTCAATATCGCTGGTGTCGGTGCCAATGTTCGTGATGGTGATCGTATAGGTGTATGTGGTGGGGGCAAAAGCGCTAGTACTGGTGGGGCTGACGATCTTCTTGATGTCCAGGCCTTGCCCCCGAAGATCCTCATCGGTGAAGACTTTGGT
>JAPUKM010000003.1 GCA_027295645.1 Chloroflexota bacterium
CTTCGAACTTGTCGTAGCCCTCGGCCTCAATTTCCAGGGCAAGCTCCTTGCCGCCGGACTTCACTATGCGGCCATCAATGAGCACGTGCACCACATCCGGGACCACGTAGTTGAGGATGCGCTGATAGTGGGTGATGAGGACGGTGGCGGACTGGGGACTCCTGAGCTGGTTGATGCCCTCGGCGACGGTCCGGACGGCGTCGATGTCGAGGCCGGAGTCCGGCTCGTCCAGGATGGACAGCTTGGGCTCCAGCACCGCCATCTGAAGGATCTCGTTGCGCTTCCGCTCGCCGCCGGAGAAGCCCTGGTTGACGTTGCGCTTGATCAGGTCCGGGTCCACTCCCACCATCTCCGCTCTCTTCTTGAGGAGCCGGTCAAACTTCAGGACGTCGATCTCCTCCTGCCCGTTGCTCTTGCGGATGGCGTTGTAGCCTGCCCGCAGGAACTGGTCCAGCCGCACCCCGGCGATCTCTGTGGGGTGCTGGAAGGAGAGGAAGAGCCCGGCCCTGGCCCTGGCCTCCGGCAACATATCCAGGAGGCGCTGCCCTTCAAAGAGCACCTCTCCGGCGGTAACGGTGTAGGTGAGCTTTCCCGCGAGGACGTAGGCCAGGGTGCTCTTGCCGGACCCGTTGGGGCCCATAACGGCGTGGAGCTCGCCAGCCTTAACGTGAAGGTCAATGCCTTTCAGGATCTCGACGTTGGACACGTCAGCGTGGAGGTTGCGTATCTCCAGCATGGGTATGCTTTCGTCTCCTATCCTACGGCCCCCTCCAGGTTCATCTCCAGGAGCCTGGTGGCCTCCACGGCAAACTCGAAGGGGAGCTGCTTGAACACATCTTTGCAGAAGCCGTTGATGATCAGGGAGTGGGCATCCTCGGTCGAGATGCCGCGCTGGTTGCAGTAGAAGAGCTGCTCTTCGTCCACCTTGGAGGTAAAGGCCTCGTGCTCCAGGTGGGAGGAGCTGTTCCGCACCTCCACGTACGGTGCGGTGTGGGCGCCACACTGGTCGCCCAGCAGCAGGGAGTCGCACTGGGTGAAGTTCCAGGAGTTCTCCGCCTTGGGCATGACCTTGACCAGTCCACGGTAGGTGCCCTGGCCGTGGCCTGCGGAGACGGTCTTGGCGATGATGGTGCTCCGGGTGTTCTTCCCGATGTGGGTCATCTTGCTGCCGGTATCGGCCTGCTGGTAGTTCTTGGTCAACGCCACGGAGTAGAACTCGCCGACGGAGTTGTCTCCCTGGAGGATGACGCTGGGGTACTTCCAGGTGATGGCTGCGCCGGTCTCCACCTGGGTCCAGGAGATCTTCGAGCTTCTGCCCTCACACTTGCCGCGCTTGGTGACGAAGTTGTAGATACCGCCCTTGCCCTCTTCGTCGCCGGGGTACCAGTTCTGGATGGTGGAGTACTTGATCTCCGCGTTGTCCAGGGTGATGAGCTCCACCACTGCGGCGTGGAGCTGGTTCTCGTCACGCATGGGGGCGCTGCAGCCCTCCAGGTAGCTGACGTAGGCGCCCTCATCCGCGATGATCAGGGTGCGCTCAAACTGGCCGGTGTTCGCGGCGTTGATGCGGAAGTAGGTGGTCAGCTCGTAGGGGCAGCGGACGCCCTTCGGCACGTAGCAGAAGGAGCCATCGGAGAAGACGGCGGAGTTGAGGGCCGCGTAGAAGTTGTCGGAGTAGGGGACTACGGAGCCGAGGTATTTCTGGACCAGCTCCGGATAGTTGTGAACCGCCTCCGAGAAGGAGGAGAAGATGACGCCTTGCTTGGCCAGCTCCTCCTTGAAGGTGGTGATCACCGACACGCTGTCGAAGATGGCATCCACCGCCACGCCGGCCAACTGCTTCTGCTCCTGCAGGGGGATGCCCAGCTTCTCGTAGGTTGCCAGGAGCTCCGGGTCCACCTCGTCGAGACTCTTGAGCGCCTTCTTGGGCTTGGGCGCCGAGTAGTAGATGATGCTCTGGTAGTCAATGGGCGGGTAGTGGACGTTGGCCCATTGCGGCAGCTGCTCCCTTTCCATGAGGGACTGCCAGTGCTTGAAGGCCTTGAGACGCCACTCCAGCAGCCATTCCGGCTCGTCCTTCTTGGCGGAGATCCAGCGGATGATATCTTCGTTCAGGCCGGGGGGTGCGGTATCGGCATCGATGTCCGTAACCCAGCCGTATTTGTACTGCTGGACGGCCGCGCTTTTGACCTCCTTGTTGCCGGTACGCCTTATCTCTTCCAGAGTGGGCAAAAGGTTACTCCTTCCCGATGCTGATGGCTGGCACAGGTGTGCCCGGCGGTTTGGCTCACGCTGTCTCGTGAGGTGGGGTGAATCGATAATTGTTGACCAATTAGGTCAACAATTATTGTAGCATTGGCACCAGGTACGGTCAACGCCTCGGTATCGGGGTGAGAGGGGCACGGGAGAACCGTCTGCGGGTAGTGGCCTGTCGGAGGGGCCTAAAGCGGTCCGCCTACTCCCCAATTGCCTGAAGGACGACCTCTCTGGCACGGGGGCGGTCCAGCTCTACCAGGAAGATGCTCTGCCACCTGCCCAGCTGAAGCTCTCCGTCTATGATGGGGATGGTCTCACTGGTGCTCATGAGCAGGTGCTGACAGTGGGCGTGGCCGTTGGGACACTCGTCCTCGGTCATGTTGGTGGTGCGGATGGAGAAGTCGTTGTGCTGGTAGTGTCCGTTTCGGGCCGCGAGTTTCTCAAGGAAGTGCTCAAGGTCCTCCAGGAGGAGAGGCTCGTTTTCACCGATCTTAATGGCGGCGGTGGTATGTCTGGAGAATACTACGATGATTCCGTTCTGGATACGAACGTGCCGCGCGAAGGCCAACACGTCTTGTGTAATGTCGATGAACTGAGGTGATCGATCTGTTTCCAGGGCCAGCCGGTTTGTGACGGCTATCATATTGCTCCTCTATTTGACTCAGCTAGCAGGAGTGTTGTAGAACTCCAGCGGGGACAGTAGCATATTCACACGATATTTTCAACAAGCATACTCTCTCGATTCTTGGCAATCGTGGCTTAGCTCTCTCGCAGCAGCAGAAAGTCTATTATCCCACCGAAGTCGGCGGCGATAGATGGGTGCATAGGGACTTTGCGCAGAGTATGAAGGGCCTGTTCGCTCATCCTGGACGCAAGGGTTTCCGCCCTCTTCCGGGCGTCCAACTCCTCCAGGACATCCATTGCTCGGTTAACGTCGTCGTCGGAGAGGGACTCCTTTCGGAATATCCCGTGCAGGGTGGCCCTGGTGGCACCGGTGGCGTTCTGAAGGGCGTATATGATGGGGTAGGTCTTCTTCTTTCGGCGGATATCACTGCCCTGACTCTTCCCCGTGGCCGATTCATTGCCCCAGATGCCTAGGATATCGTCTCTGATCTGGAACAGATAGCCCAGGTACCAGCCCGCCTCGCCCATGAGGGAAGGGAGGGTTCCGGGTGCCGGCCCGGCCAGGGCTCCCAGCTCCATGGCGCAGGAGATGAGGGCGCCGGTTTTGTAGGCGATCATCTCCTTGTATTCCCTGGCCGACACGTTCAGGCGGTCTTCGAAGCTGATGTCCAGGTACTGCCCTTGAATCATTTGCAGGGAGCGTTGTGCCAGGAGGTTTGACGCCTGAAGCAGCCGGTCGGCGGGTACGCCTCTCTCCGCCAGCCTCATGAGCGTCCTGTCGGCAACGACGCGAAGCGCGTTGCCGGCG
>JAPUKM010000030.1 GCA_027295645.1 Chloroflexota bacterium
CATCTCCTGCCTCACCCTTGGCCTGGAAAGCGGCAAACTCGGAACCCCGGGAAACGGAGCGCTACGGAAGGAAATCCTTGTATTTAGGTGAGGGTGCGCCGGAATGGCGCTGCTGACAGCCGCGTGGGCTCCGATGCGGGAGGGCAGATCGCGGACATGGGGCAACGATCTTGACGAGGCAGTGCTTCGATGGGTCTAAGTGGAGCCGGAGTTGCCAATTCCCGAAGCAATGGTCAAGGTCGGCAGATGATGAGGAAAGCCCGAGGGGCCAAGCCCTCGGAGCCCTTTCGAGGGTGGGCGGTGGGCTGTATCAGGACTTATGCGACGAAGCACCAGTGTTGTTAGCCGACCAACACATCCAGGCTCAGCCGGACGGGCGATCACTCGTCGCGAACGCCGATGGTTCTGCCTAGCCTCGCAGGGTGCCGGACGCCAGGTACTCCTTGAGCTCCTCCCGGCCCATGCCGGCGATGCCCAGGTCTTCAAGCCCGCGGCCTTCGTTCCACCCATCGAAGCCCATCACTATCGAGCCAATGTCCACGAAAGCCCGCATTAGCGGAGTGTCCACGCCGAGTTGGGCCCCGAGCACTCCGATCACCGTTCTGAACAGGGGGCGAGGGGTCGAACTTGAACGCCGGATGGACATCATGTTGGCAGCATGAACTACGTATGTCCGGGTGCCTCATGACCAGTTCGTGTCCTGCCGGGAGGGTATCGTACCGTCGCCAGCGCGCCACGCGGCGCCGTTCTTGTCCCAGGGATGGGCGGATAGCCACTTCTCATCGAGATTCACACCCAGGCCGGGTCCCGGAGGAACAGGGAAGTAGCCGTCCTTCTGCACGGGGAAGACTCCTCCGCAGGCGTCCTGATACCAGGAGTGCAGCCCGCCTTCCTGGATCATGAAGTTGGGCGTGCATGCATCCAGGTGCAGCGACGCTATGGTGCATAGCGGACCATATGGATTATGGGGCTGTATGCCGACGTACCACGCTTCAGCCATGGCGGCGATCTTCTTCAACTCCAAGATGCCGCCTGCCTGGATGATGTCCGGCTGAATAAGCGCCACCGCCTGCATAGGCAGCAGCTGCGCGTAGTCCCATTTGGTCAGCAACCTCTCGCCCGTCGCGAGGGGGATATTGACAGAGTCGGCCACTTTCCGCAGCGCCTCCAGGTTCTGGGGAGGCACGGGCTCCTCGTACATGAAGGGCCGGTACTCTTCCAGCCTGTTGCCGACCCTGATCGCGTCGGACGGCGACAACCTGCCGTGGACCTCCACCAGCAGCTCGACGTCCGGCCCGACAGCCTCTCGCACCGCCTTCATCTTCGCCAGCGCAAGCTCCTCCGACGCTCTATCGATGAAGATCCCACGATGCTCGAAGGGATCGCCCTTCAGCGCCGTGAGGCCAGTGCTGGTATTGCGGAGGGCGTTCTCCACTGCGAGCTCGGGAGTAAGTCCGTCCCACCTGCCGTAACACCAGATGCGATCTCGCATCTTGCCGCCGAGCATCTCCCACACCGGCACACCCAGGGCTTTGCCCTTGATATCCCAGAGGGCGATTTCGATGCCGCTTATCGCGGACATCTGCACAACTCCGCCCCGCACGTGAAAGTGGTGGTAGAGAGTCTGCCAGTGTTTCTCGATCTCATAGGGGTCGAGGCCGGTGATGACTTCACCGAACTCCTCCACCATGGTGGCGACGCTGAGCGGTCCGCAGGTCGCCTCGCCCCATCCGGTGATGCCCTCGTCGGTCTCGATCTTCACGAAGACGTAGTTGCGGATTACGGCGCGCGGCGGTGGCGTCGCATTGGACGCGGGTATTGCCTTGACGGACGTGATTTTCATGTGGCGCTCCTTTGAGTGGGCTGTGGTGCGTTCGGACAGCGGTCCCGCCGATTATATACGCACAGTGTCCCGTGCGGCACCGACGGGGCAAAAGCCGCCCGAAACGCCCGGCGACGCCCTGTATCGGCTCTCGGTCGGACCACGGCCCTCCGCGATTGACCGGAGTCCGACGGCGGCAATATACTCCACCTGCGCCGGGCGCCTCGTGCCCCGAGCAGCCGACCCCTGGGAGAGGCCACGTGAAGATCACTGACCTGCGCATTCGCGAGCTCGAGGGCGTCATGGAGCACCCAGACCCCTTCTGGGAGGAGCGATTGGTGCGCCCGGTCGACATCTACCCGGCCTACAGAGCGGAGGGCGCAAGCTACTCGACCGCCATGGGCGACGGAAGGTACCGGATGCGGTCCGCCTTCCTGGAGATAGGTACCGACGAAGGAGTCACCGGCCTCAGTGGCCCGTTCAGCCGGCATGAGGCGTTCATCATAGACACGCAGCTGCGCCCGGTGCTGATCGGCGCCGACGCGCTGGCGGGCGAGCTTCTGTGGGACCAGATGTATCGCCTCATGATCCACGGACGCAAGGGCGAGACGATGATGGCCATCAGCGTCGTGGACTGCGGCCTTTGGGACCTGCGCGGCAAGTGGCTGGCCCAGCCGGTGTACCGGCTGCTGGGGGGGCCAACCCGCGGGGAGATTCCCGCCTACGCCAGCGCCCTGGGCTACTCCATCGAGCCCGACGCAGTGGCCCGGCGCGCGAAAGAGTTCGTGCAGCAGGGGTACAGGGCGACCAAGTGGTTCTTCCGTGACGGTCCGGCCGACGGGCCAGAGGGCGTGAGGCGCAACGTCACGCTGGCGCGGACGCTCCGCGACGCCGTCGGCGACGACGTGGACCTGATGCTGGACGCCTGGAGCAGCTGGG
>JAPUKM010000031.1 GCA_027295645.1 Chloroflexota bacterium
ACAACGCATTAGCGATAGGTCGTTGACCACACCGGCTTAGGTTTGAGGTAGATAGGGCATTTTGACACCAATTTTGACACCAACGCCCACAAACTGTGGGATACATCAGGAAACCAAACAGATAGGCGGCCTGGGGAGTTCAGACCGCCTGTGTCCTGAAGAATCACATTCTACGCAAACCACGGGCCCTACCTACGGAATGAACCGCTATGATTGTGCTGTAGTCTACTTTACGCCAAGATACAGGGTGCCCCCTTTGTGCCTTCGGGGGCGGCTCTGTAGGCTTAACCCTAGTTCCTCCGGCAGGCACCCAAGTGGCTCTATGAAATCATGGGCGCACCGGTTTATCTATTCTGTCAGTAGAGCCTTGAGATACCGCTCCGGTAGAGAAGAGGGGAAGGGGCTAGCCCATTACTCTGTGTCCATCCCTACTCAGTTGGGTAGTCTGAGTGGCCATATAGGGCCTCTCGGATCAAGTTCCCGAGCGTACTGAAGACGTCCTGTGGCAGTATGACGGTGAGCCAGGCATAGATACGTTCCCGCTCCTGCCGGACACCCTGCTGTTTGCCGATCTCGGCACATTCCCCACAAATGCCGTTGTCGAAGGCGCCGTGAGACTCTGTGTGGCCCGTTGTGTTTCTCATCGGATTTCGCCGCTTACAGCCTCTACTTATCAAACGGTCAGCTTGCGATAGAGCATGGGCAGCCGGCTGGGAAGGGCGGTGACATCGTCCAGTATCTCGTAGCCCATGTCCTGGCACATCGTCTTGAGGTAATCGTGGCCCGACTTGTCCACCGTGAGGCAGAAGGGCGTTATCCCCTTGCGACGGGCCTCCGTCAACGCCATCTTGGTATCGTGGACCGCGTACTCCTTCTCCACGCCCTCCCGACTGTAGCCCCGGTCCTGGGGACGCCCGTCGCTGATGAGGAACATCAGCTTTGTCCGCGCCGTCTGCCGCTCCAGCTTGCTGACGGCGTGACGGATGGCGGGGCCCATGCGCGTGGCGTGCAGCGGCGTGATCTTGTCGATGCGCCGCTTCGCCGCCTCGCCGAAGCTCTCTTCGATGTCCTTGATGACGTAGAACTCCACATTTTCGCGGCCATAGCCGGAGAAGCCATAGATCCCGTAGACATCGCCGATCGACTCAAGGGCGTTGATCAGCAGAACGGTGCTCTCCTTCTCCAGGTCGATGATCCTTTTGACGTTGCGGTGCGTTCGCTCCCCGCGACGGCCCCGCAGCCAAACCATGTACTCCGCAGGGTCGTCCGGGGCGTCCCAGTCGTTCGAGGTATGGCTGGACTCATCGATGGCCTCAGCGGTGGAGGCGCTCATATCCATCAGGAACACCACGGCGACGTCCCGCTGCACCTTGTTCCGCCGCCAGTAGAGCTTATCGGAGGGCTGAACGCCGCACCACCGGTCGATGATGGACTCCACAACGGAATCCAGGTCGAACTCCTCGCCATCCTGCACGTGTTTGATCTTGCGGAAGGTCTCCGGCATGATCATCTCGAACTGGCGTTTGATCTTCGCGACCACATGAGCATAGTTGCGTAGGGTGTCGGCGTAGAACTGGGGGTCGCCCTCCGCCATCGGCTTTTCGCGGACGATGCACCAGCGGGGCTTGAAGTCACCCGCCCGGAAGTCCCACTCATCGTAGACGAACGTCTTGGGCTCCTTGGCCTCCAGAGGCCTACCATCGTCTTGCTGATGGGCCATGGGGCCGTAGCCCTGACCGGGAGTTGGTGGCACCACCCCGGCCTCCTTCATGATGTTCTGTGCAAACGCGCCCAACTCCGTGTCGGGCTGCCCCTCCACGGTGCCCGGCTCCAGCTCTACGCTATTTGCCAGGAGCTGCTCCAGCATCTCACGGGACATATCCACGTCATCCTGCGTCTCGTCCTGCTGGCCCTGCTGAGCACGCAGGCTGCTCAGAAGCTGGGCCAGCTCCGGCTTGAAATCGCCGCGATAATCGATCTGGGGTGGCGAATCGTAGGACTGCTCCTGCTGCTCCGGCGAGGCCGCCGGGACAGAGCGCCCCTTGAGCTCTGCCAGGAGCTGCTCCAACTCCTCCAGCGACATCTCCGGCTGCTCCGCGTCAACCTCGCCCCACTCCTCTTCCGGGACTGCCTCGTTGGGTATGGCCGCAATCAGATCATAGATACGGATCGTGGCCTCCGCGGAGTCCTCCACCATAGCATCGGCATGCAGAAGCCGCTCGGCCACCAGGGCTATCGCCTTGGCCTCCTCTATGAACTCCTTGGGGCAGGGGAGGCCCCTGTTCTGCTGGAGGCTCAACCGGACCAGGAACTCCACCATGGCCTCCTGCGCGGGCATCGCCTCAATCCGGGGCCTTTCCGTGAGGGCGTCAAGCTGGACCCGCCGGTACATTGCGGACAGGCCCGGGTAGTCCGCCTTGACCCTGTAGTCCAGCCGGCCATCCTCCGTTGCGGTGAAGATATCCAGGGCCAATTTGCGCTTGGGAAAGAGATCAAAGAAGCGGCCCATATCGGTGAGAAAGCCCCGCTCGGCGCTTGGGGAGGCCTCCGTCGGAGCATCAGATGCCGCCTCCGGCTCGCTCCGGCCAACGGGAGTCACGGAGAGCTCGGCGCTCCGCTCCCAACGCCTGTCCGGGAACCGCTCGGACGGCGTGCCAAAGGAGAAATCGAAGCTCCCGAACTCGATGTGCCCCACCTGATGGGTGGAAATCACCTTGAGCAGGGTAAAATTCATCGCCTTGGCGTTGTACTTGTCCACCCGAGGGGGCAGATAGACCGTTGTCCCATCGGTAGCGGCGCTGGTTTCCGAGACCCAGCCGATGTTCTTCGCCACCAGCTCCTTTGTGGGAACGATGTCGACATTGGCCCCGGCCAGGGCACGGCAGTACATACGCAGGACATCCTGCGCCCGCTCCAGCTCCACGGCGCTGGAGAGCGCCTCCAGGGCCTGCTCGGAGGTGCTGGACTCCAGTCTGAAATACGCCAGGCCGCCATCCGGATTGTGCTGAAGGATACCCAGCCCCGTCTCGAACCAGTCCTCCATCTGATCGGCGCTGATGCGGCTGAGCACGGCGGGGCTGCCACGGAAGAGGGCCGCCACCGCCTCTGAGGACGTATGTGGCAGGCGCTCTGCCAGGTCGAAGAGGTGGCCCTGGTTGCCGGGGTCCACCTGGCCCAGCGCGGTCGACCCCTTGCTAAGGAAAGCGGCGATGTTGGTCATCCCGGACACGGCCAGCCGCTCCGCCAGGCGGAGGAACCGGCCACGATGCTCCTTCTGCACATTGGTCAGCAGCCTTGGCATCCCCTCAAAGCAGCCCTTGACCTCCCGCCAGCTCCTCTCCGCCAGTACCGTCGCCAAATCAATAAGGGCGTGCCCATCAACGTCCAGTTTGGGAAACAGCTCCAGGCCCAGGGCCAGACACTCCGTCGCAAGGTCCCAGGACTTCTGGGAGAGCGTCCTCAACAGTGCAACGAACTGCTCTATATCCGAGTAGGAGAGATGTGCCGCCAGGTCCGGGGTGGCCTCAAAGAACCTGGTCGAAAGGGTGCTGGATTTCCAGGTGCCCCTGTACAGAGAGCGTCCCAAATTGGCCCACCCGCCGATCTGCTGTGCCGCGAGATGGGGCACGGTCCCCGCACTGGCGCGAAAGAAGGCGGCGGCAAGGGTCGGTGAATCCTCGCACAGAAGGCTTCCCGACCGTGCCCAGTCAATCAGCTGCGTCGCAGACAGGTGCTCACACACAACGGGAGTCGCGCGGAAATACTCGGAGGCGGCGTCCCATGAGCGCACGGGCAGCAGTGCTATGGCCACCCCCTGCTGTGCCCAGGCCAGCAGCTCGGCATCGGAGAGCTTCTGCTCCGTCCGCTCCCGTGCCTGCTGGAACGCCTCCAGCACCGGCGCTGGAAGCTGCCCGATCTCCCGCTCCAGCTCTGACGGCCCCTCATTCATGCTCCCAGGGCCTCCTTCAGCCCGGCGGACTCTCCTATCAGGTCCAAGAACTGCGTCAAGATGTTGGCGGTGGCCCCGTAAATCAGATGGGAATTGTAGGCATAGGCCACAGTCCTGGTCAGGTGGCCCTCAGGGTGCACTCTGACCTCTTCACGGATGGTCGCCCGGTCGTACAGAACCGAGAAGGGGACCTCCAGCACCGCGGCCACCTCCTGGGAACTGACGTTGAACTGGTACGGATAGGGAATTGTGGCAACAAACGGCTGGATGACGAAACCCGAGCGAACAGGCGTCTCGTCCAGCTCACCAAAGAGCGTGACATCCTCCGGGCGTACGCCCATCTCCTCATCGGTTTCGCGAAGTGCCGTGGCCCTCAGGTCGGCATCCTCCGGGTCCTTTGAGCCGCCCGGAAAGCAGATCTCACCCTTGTTGAACTCCACAATATCCGTCCGCTTGTTGAACAACACGCAGTAGGAGCCATCCTTGGGGTAGAGGAGCAGAAGCACCGCCGACGCCCGCCTGCCCTGATGGTCGATCTTCTTCCCCACCCTTTCGGACAGCAGAAGTCTGACCCTATCCAGGGGCGCATCGATCATCTGAGTCACTCCATTACCCGGATCATTCAAAGATAGAGGTGATCACCTCATTGATGCTCTGCTGGACATCCCGGTCATCGGTCACCGCCCAACTCACGGCCGTCTGGCACGCGCGACGCGGGGATATCCCCTGATTGATAAGCCTACCCACGTAGATGAGAAGCCGGGTGCTGGCACCCTCCTGGAGTCCGTAGTCCTTCAGGTTCCGCACCTTCTCCCCCAACCGCGCCAGGGACTGGGCGATCTCGGCGGAGACACCGCTCTCGTGCTGGACCACCCGCGCCTCCACTTCCTGGTCGGGATAGTCGAACTCTATGGCCATGAACCGCTGGCGCGTGCTGTGCTTCAGGTCCTTCAGCGCACTCTGATACCCGGGGTTGTAGGACATGCACAGCATAAACCCATCCTCCGCCTGCAGCAGCTGCCCCCGCTTCTCGATGGGCAGCTGGCGGCGATGGTCGGTCAGGGGGTGAATCAGCACGGTGGTATCCTTCCGTGCCTCCACTATCTCATCCAGGTAGCAGATGGCACCGGCCTTCACTGCGCGAGTCAAGGGGCCGTCGATCCACCGTGTCTCCTGCCCCTCCAGGAGGTACCTTCCAACCAGATCGCTGGCGGTCAGGTCCTCATGGCAGGCGATCGTAATGAGCGGCACTGGGTGGCCGTCCTTCTCCTGGGAGCCTCCCTTGCTTCCGGCGACCGTCGTGACCGGACGACCCAGCCGCCAGGCCATGTGCTCAATGAACCTGGTCTTCCCGCACCCGGTGGGCCCTTTCAGCAGTACCGGTATCTTCTGAGAATAGGCCGCCTCAAAGAGCTCGATCTCATCGGACACAGGCACGTAGAACGGCTCATCCACCAGGGTGTACTCTTCTATCTCGAACTCGCGGTAGACGGTCCTGGTTCCTTTGGTCGCGGTCACTTGCCACTCCCTTTCACGCGGCCTGTCCAGACCTCTCGGACTTGTGCACTCAACTCGTCCAGACCCTCGCTATTGTCGATGACCACGGCGGCATGCCGGGCACGTTCCTCCACGGTGATCTGAGCGCGAATGCGTTGGCGGACCTGCTCGGCGGGCAGCCCGTTTCGCTGGCCAATGCGCTGGACGACCGTCTCCTCCGCGGCTGCGACCACCCACACCTCATCCACCAGGGTGTCCCATCCCGCTTCGATGAGGATCGCCGCGTCCAACACCACCGCCGTAGCGCCCTGCTCACGGAGTCGCTGGATACGCTCCTCGACCATTGCGTACATGCGGGGGTGCACAATGGCGTTCAGCCGCTCTCTGGCCTCCGGTTCGGCAAA
>JAPUKM010000032.1 GCA_027295645.1 Chloroflexota bacterium
TGGTGAATGCCTTCAACCCTTGCCTGGTGGTCCTGGGCGGAGGCGTGGTTGAAGGACTGCCCGAGCTGGTGGAGATGGCACAGGAACGGGTCCCCCGCTACTCCCTGGCCGCCGCCGCTGAGCCACTGCGAATCACAAACGCTGCCCTTGGCGAGCACGCGGGCGTGATAGGTGCGGCGGCTCTGGCCTGGGAGCGATTCGGTGACACCGAACCGGCCGGGGACCGCGGTTCCTAAACGCCACCCCTTACGCCGTTACGTCCGGCTGTTCACAGCGTAATAGGGCTCCACCCCTGAATGGTCCCACTCCTGGAAGAAGTCCTGGACATAGGGCACCAGTCTTTGCGCCATCCGCCCCCCCTCCGCGAGAGCCGCCTCCTGGTCGCGGGCCGCGTTGTTCTGAAGCTCCCGTACGATGGCATCCTGATCGAGACGAGGGAACCGTCCCTCCCGGTAGACCACCTCCCCATCGATGACGACTGTATGGACGTCGCTGCGCCTGACCCGCGCAAGAATCAGCTCCACGATCCCCACGTTGGGGCTCAGGTAAGGAGCCGAGGGGTGCTGGAGGTCGATAAGCACCAGGTCCGCTCTCTGGCCCGTCTCCAATGTGCCCACGCTGGTAAATCCGGTAACGTGGGCCCCATTCACGGTGGCCATCTTGAACACCTGGTGGACGGTAGGAGCGCGGACGGGAATTCCGGGGAGACGGTGCAGACGGAGGGCCAGACGCATCTCGTCGAACAGGTCATCTTCGTCGTTCATGGAGGTGCCGTCGGTGCCCAGGGCCACACGGACCCCCTCGTTCAGCATCGGGAGCACCGGAGCCGTGCCGCTGCCGAACCGGAGGTTGGAGCTCGGGTTGTGGCATACGGCCGCCCCTGTTTGGCGGAGCAGTCGGATATCCTCTTCGGTCACCCATACAGCATGGGCCAAGGAGACATCGGGGCCGAGAAAGCCAAGGTCGTGTAGGTAGCGCAGTGGAGTGACACCGAATTTTCGCAAGGCATAGAGCTTCTGGTACACGGTCTCCGCCAGGTGAATATGGATAGGCGCTCCCAGGCGAGTGGCATACTCCCTGGACTTGGTTAAGAGCCGTTCACTACACCACTGCACGTTCATGGGACTCACAAGCACCCGGACGAGTCCGTCCGCACCCTTGTCGTAGGAGCGATGGAGCTCCGCAACCAGGTCGAGGTAGTCCTCATCGGGCATCTCCAAGCGTTGGATCCGTCCACGCACCTCGTTCGCGAGGTCTGCGGGAAGGGTGGACAGGAGTTGGGCATCGTCGTACGCCAGCCGGTTCTGGTTTCCGAAGTAGATGGAGAAGGCGACCCGCAGGCCGGCCTCTCCAAAGGCCTTCAGGACGGTCCTGGCCTCGTCGGCCATCACATCCGGAGGTGCCTGGATGTGGTTGTACATAACCGTCGTCACGCCCCCAGAAATGAGCTGCATGGCGGAGAAGAGGGTCGCCAGGTATGGGTCCGTGGTGCGCCTCGCCCAGTCTCGAATGAGCTTGAGTTCAAGAGCATCGTCGACGGAGCCAAGCTGAAACGTGGTGAGCCCGCGGCCATGGCTGTGGGCGTTCACCAGGCCCGGGATCACAGCGAACCGCGGCCCTCCCAGCACCTGATCAGGGGTGTACTTGCTCTTCAACACATCATAGGGGCCCACGTCCCGAATGACTCCATCCTCCTGGTACACCGCCCCGTTGTCGATGGTAATACTCCGGTCGTCCTCCGCTTTGACCACAACGTACTGTCCCCATATGAGCGACGATGCCATTTCAGCCCTCCTCTGAGGTTACGTGCCAGCCAGGGGAGTGTATGTGGTCGCCAGTCATTGGACAAGGTCTGGAGCCCACCATTCTCATTGGTCAATCAGCATACCCAGGGTATTGACAGCGGTAGCTTTGGCCCGTAGGTTGAACCTGGTCTGTACCCGGTGTCAATCGCATCGACAGGAGAGAGATGTCGGTCCAGTTCTACCTGCGGATTCCGCCCTGCGCGCCCGCCGACCGGATAGCCTCTTTCGTGCGTGAGTGCGAGGATGCCGGCTTCGCCGGGGTGGGAATTCTCGACTCTCCGATACTCCTGCGGGAGCTCTTTGTCACCATGACGGCAGCGGCTCTGGCCACCTCGCGTATCCGCCTGGCCACTGCCGTCACCAACCCGGCGACACGTCATGCCTCGGTCCTGGCCTCAGCGGCAAAAGCGGTGGAGGAGCTGGCCCCCGGTCGAGTCGAGATCTGGATAGGCCGGGGTATGACTGCGACGGGCACCATTGGCCAATCGCCCGCTCCGCTAAAGGACGTCCGGGAGAGCATCATTGCTCTGCAAAAGCTATTGGCCGGGGAGCCTGTGGAGTTCAACGGTGTCACCAGCCGGCTGCGCCATGGCGGGGGAGGCCACATTCCCGTCTACATGGCGGCGACAGGCCCCAAGGCCCTGACCCTGGCCGGCGCGGTGGCGGACGGTGTGCTGGTGGAGGTGGGCATTCATCCACGGGTGATCGCCGAGGTCCGACGATATATCGCCGAGGGTGCACGTCAGGCGGGCCGCGACCCCAACAAGGTGAAGCTCATCGCCTCCGCCACCACGATCATTGAAAATGACCTCCGGTCTGCTCAGGAGCGGGCACGCCTCCTGGCCGTGCACTGGCTTGTGGAGAGGCAGTTCGCCCCATGGCTCGGTGTCGCTGGCGTGAAGACCGATAGTGTAGATCCGCCCAGAGAGCTGTGGGAGCTGTATCCGGACGTGGGCCACGCGGTTGACCAGGAGCGGGCGCGCCAGCTCTGCTCCTTTCTGCCACAGGAGATGCTCGCGCAGATCTGCGATACGCTGGGGTTCATCGGGACGCCGGAGCACTGCGCCGAACGGGTACGTGAGGCCGCTGCCAACGGCCTGGACGGACTCTTCCTCAAGGGAGAGTCCACCTACGAGCTCCCCTATCAGGAGATGGCAGCCTTCCGCGACATCGTCTTCCCCACTTTAGCCGCTCCGTGATACGTGTCAGAAACGAGCGAGCTCTGCCCATCTGGCGAAAACCGCCCGTCCAATAGTATGCATGGGGCCAAGTCGCTCGGTCGCCTGTGCCAGGATAGCCTCGCCATCCAGGTCCTCTTCCTCCAACTCACCGGCAAAGCTCTCCACCATGCCCGTGATGACCTCTCTGGTGGCCTCAAGGTGGAATAACAGGCCGTAAACACGCTCACCATAGCAGAAGGCCTGATGCTCGGTCAGATCTGAGCGTGCCAGAGAGACCGCGCCACGGGGCAGATCGAAGATATCCCCATGCCAGTGGAAGGGTAGAAAAGAGGAAGCAACGCTCTGGAAAAGCTGGTCGCGGGAGGCTTCAGGGGTGAGATGTACAGGATGCCAGCCTATCTCGTTCTTCCTCCCCCTGGTGACCGAGCCTCCCAGAGTCGCGGCGATGAGCTGGCTCCCCAGGCAGACCCCCAGTATCGGCCTATCGAGACGCAGGGCATCCTCAATCAGCCGCATCTCGTCGCGCAGGAAGGGATGGCGCTCCTGGTCATAGACGCCCATAGGGCCGCCCATGACCACCAACGCAGGTGCCGAGTCCATGGCTTGGGGAACCGGCTCGCCAGCAAATGGGCGGATGTACCGTGAGGAGAGCCCTTCAGCCTGAAGAGTGTCCTCAATCGTTCCAAGCGTCTCGATAGGGCTATGTTGCAGGACCCATACGCTATCCATGAGAACCTCGCCATATTCCCGCGCGCCGTGAGGTTGGTGGTGGACGAAGAGACCTTGGGGCTGTCGATCGAAAGAGATCGTTCCTGCCGGCTATCTCGGACTGCTGCTAGCAGTATGATATCATCACAGATAGGAGTTTATGCAGAACCGGATAGAGGTGAGGAGGAGTCGTTGACGAGGACGCACGGTGAAGACGTGGCCGAGGCCAGAGAGCCTGGAGAGCAGCGCGTCATATGCTCTTACTGCGGAGCAGGCAATCCTGCAACAAGGTCCCGCTGTTATACCTGCTGGGCAACGTTGGAGACTCAGCCGGCCATCAGCCGTGAGGAGGAGAAGCGGTGGGTCAGCCA
>JAPUKM010000033.1 GCA_027295645.1 Chloroflexota bacterium
TGCGGTAGTCGTTCATGAACCCGACCCCCAGCATGGCCAGGGTGGCCTCGCTGGGGGTGTTGGCGATCAGCTCCGGTATGTTGAGCAGCGCCACGAGCTGTTGCCGCTTGAGGCCGAGGTCGGTGAGCTCCTCGGGGACGACGGCATCAACCAGGTAGGTGATGAGCTCTATCAGGGTGTTTTGCATATTAACGAGTGTACCCAGCCGTTGGTACTCCTCTACGGCCCGTTCCAACTCGGCGGCGGTTCCAAAGAGGCGCTGGGCGGCGCCCAGCGCCGTTTCCGGGTCGCGCGCCTCTCCCAGGGTGCCGAGCCGCTCCAGCAGCTCTACCGTCTTCCTGGGAAGCTCGCCGTCCAGTGCCCTGGCCAACCAGTGCAGGGACGACTGCGCGATCCGGGCCTCCTCCCGCAGGTTGGCCAGAACGGCCATGAGGCTGGGCTGCTGATCGTAAGAGACGGGATCTTCGGTCGGTTGTAGCGATGCATCCAGAGAGCCAAAGTAGTGGACCAGCGTATTCCAGGACACCGGAGCGGCGAAGCGGAGTATCGTGGCCGCCTCCTGAAGGCCGGTGGTGAACTCCAGGCTGACCACCGTCTCCGGAAGCACCACCTGGCCGGGATAGGGTTCACCGCTGGCGGTCTGCAGGCCGTGCCCGGGCTTCAGATGGAGCTCCATTGGTGGTTGTTCGTAATGGAGGAAGGCCAGGACACACAGGGTCACGAGCGGGTGCGGAAGGCCGTGCACATGTCCCAGCCTTTCATAAAGATAGGCGCACTCCAGGGATCCCCCATGCTCTACGAGCTCGCTCCGAAGAATCTGGAACATGGGGCAGTCGCTGGGGTCGAAGGTGCCGGGGGCGGCGTCGGTGGAGAGTCCAAGACCGGGGCCAAAGGTCTCCGCTGCCGCCACCATTTCCGGGCCGGTCCTCTCCTGGATCAGGGCCTGAGATATCAGGTGCGCCTCTTCGGTTCCCAGCGGACGGGGAAACCGGGTGCCCTGTATGGGTAGCTGGGGATAGGTCCATGCCAGAAGCGACGGGCTCAGGGAGGAGACCCAGTCAGAGGGGAGTGGCGATTCAAAGGAGGCCTGAAGTCCCTTATCTATGCCGCCGTGGGTCAGAACGGAGCCGGAGGTGTAGGTCTGGCGCTCCTTCTCCAACAGCGAGGGGTCCGCGGCGGGCAGGCCATAGCGGGCGCGGACCTCCCGGACAATGAGCCGTTCTCGCTTCTGCTCCTGCTCCCGGCGGCCGGCGGCAGATGGGACGCATACGGCGATCCTGGAGTCCTGGATGTCCTGGGAAGGCACCTCCTGATGCGTACCCAGGAACACGATTCGAAAGAACTCCTGGCCGCGCAGGAAGCTCCCCCACGAAGAGTCCCACTGCTCGGAGAAGATGACCTCGCCGGGGTACAGGAGGCCCTGGTAGGTTGTAGCCGACGGGTAGGGCTGACCGGGGAGAAGGTCAACGATGTGTGCCGGGAACGTAGATGTCATATCTATTGCCGTCGCGCGTCCTCCTTATATATCTGCCCTGTGTATCTACCTTGTTGTGGAGAGGAAAGTCAAGTCGTGGTGTCCAACTCACCTTCCAGCAGCCGCAGGAACTCCTCTTCGCTCAGCGTTCTGGTCCCCAGTTCCGCCGCCTGCTCCAGCTTGGAGCCGGGCTCTTCGCCCGCCACCAGATAGTCTGTCTTGCGGCTCACGCTGCCGCTCACCGATCCGCCCAGCTCCTTGACCCGCCCCTCCGCCTGTGAGCGGCTCATGGAGGCCAGGCGGCCCGTGATGACCAGGCGCTTCCCGGCCAGGGGCTGCGCTCCGGGCTCCCCGAGGGGCATCGCTTCGGACTCAAGCCGGACGCCGGCCGCGCGCAATTTATCGATGACCGCCCGATTCTCAGTCTGCTGGAGGTGGGCGGCGATGCTCCGTGCTATCTTCGGCCCGACGCCGGGAATGGCCGCCAGCTCCTCCTCCGTCGCCTGGATGAGACGGTCCACGCTGCCGAAGCGGCGGACCAGCAGCTCCGCCGTCTCATAGCCCACGTGCCGGATGCCCAGGGCCGCCAGGATGTTGGCCAGCGGCCTACGTTTGCTCCTCTCGATGGACTCCAGCACGTTGTCGGCGCTCCTGTCCGCCATACGCTCCAGCGCCAGGAGCTGCTCCCTGGTGATGGAGTAGACGTCTCCGACATCGTGTACCAGTCCGGCGTCGATCAGCGACAGGGCCAGCTTGGCTCCCATGCCCTCGATGTCCATAGCGCCCCGCCCGACGAAGTGCATCAGCAGCCGGGCGAATTGCGCCGGGCAGGCGGTGTTGGTGCAGTAGCTGGCGGCCTCGCCCTCGGACCGCACCACCTTGCCGCCACACACCGGGCAGATGGTGGGCATGGTGAATTCGCGTTCTTCACCGGTACGTCTGGCGACCACGGGAGCGACGACTCTCGGGATCACCTCTCCCGCCCGCTCCACCACCACCCAGTCGCCCTCGCGGATATCCTTGCGGCGGATGTCGTCCTCGTTATGGAGCGTGGCCATCCTGACGGTGGCCCCGCCGATGTTGACCGGCTCAAGCTCGGCGTAGGGGTTCAGGCTGCCCGTCCTGCCCACGTTGACCCCGATCCTGTTGAGGCGGGTGACCTGCTGGACGGCGGGGAACTTGTAGGCGATGGCCCACCGGGGCTCACGGCCCACGTCGCCCAGGTGTCGCTGGTAGCTGAAGAGGTTGACCTTCACCACCACACCGTCCACACCGTACTGCAGTGTCTCCTTGCTCTCCACCCACCGGTTGTAGTACTCCTCCACCTCCTCCAGCGTCCGGCACCGGGCGATCTCCGGGTTCACCTTGAAGCCCATCTCCTTGAGCCGCTGCAGCGTATTCCAATGGTTATCGGGAAGGTCGCCATCCTCGGCGTACCCGATGCCGTAGACGAACAGGTCCAGGGGTCGGGTGGCCGTGGCGCTGGGGTCCATCTGTCGCAGGGAGCCTGCCGCCGTATTGCGGGGGTTGGCGTAGGGCGGCTCCCCCCGGGCAACGCGCTCCTCGTTGAGGCGATCAAAGGCGGCCCTTGGCAGGTACACCTCGCCCCGGACCTCGAAACGTCGGGGGTACCGGTCGCCCAGGAGGGCCAGGGGGATGCTGCGGATGGTGCGCAGGTTGAGCGTCACATCCTCACCCTGAAGGCCGTCGCCGCGGGTGGCGCCGCGCACCAGGCGGCCGTCCTCGTAGGTGAGGGCTATCGCGAGGCCGTCGATCTTCAGCTCGCACACCAGGTCAAAGGACGCCCCTTCAAGGAGGTTCCGCACCCGCTTGTGCCAGGCGGCCAGCTGCGTGCCGTCGAAGGCATTGGCCAGGCTGAGGAGCGGCACCGGGTGCTCCACGGGGGCGAAGCCCTCGGCGGGAGGCGCGCCGACCCGCTGGGTGGGAGAGTCCGACGTGACCAGGTCGGGATACCGCTCCTCCAACTCCTGGAGCTCCGTCATCAGGGCGTCGTACTGGGCGTCGCTGACA
>JAPUKM010000034.1 GCA_027295645.1 Chloroflexota bacterium
CTCAAGCCCGCTCCGCCCCGGAAGCATGACGTCCAGGATTATCACGTCAAACTCCGCCACGTCAGGCCAGTGGGACCCCTCGTAACCATCGTAGGCGACATCTACAGCATAGCCCTGCTCCGCCAGTCCGCGGGTGACAAAATCGGCAATCTGCACTTCGTCTTCTACAAGGAGTACGCGCATCTCTATTCAGTGCCCAACGGGATGAGGAGAGCATAGCAGAGCATGATGAAGCCAGCATTAATCACGTGACGAACAGAGTTCGAATTCCTTTGGGTGCAAGCGCCTCGTCTCTCCGCTCGGCTACCATCGGTTTCGGCTGTCCTGTAGGATAACCGGAGCAGTTGTGACTCGAAGAGCGAGTGAGTGATCTGACAGCACAGGACCGGGGACAGGTAGCTGGAACGCGGAGACGAATGCTGGGCATCGTCTCGGTGACCACAATCCTCGTCCTCTCTATCTGGTTCAGCACCAACGCTATCGGTCCGGCCCTTGAGCAGGAGAAGGGCCTCTCAACGGTTGATCTTTCGTGGCTGACCATCGCCGTTCAGGTCGGCTTCGTAATGGGCACGTTGATCAGCGCGGTATTCAATCTGGCTGACCGGGTCCCTGCCAGGATGCTGTTTGCGTGTGCCGCGTGGACGGGAGCGGCCCTCAACGCGGCGGTGGTGCCGCTTGAGGGAATCGCTTTGCTTGCATCTGTCCGGTTCGCCACCGGGATCGCGCTGGCGGGCGTCTATCCCACTGCCATGAAAATCGTGTCCGGCTGGTTTCAAGGAGGACGGGGCGCGGCGCTTGGGGTGATGATTGCGGCTCTGACGATCGGGTCCGGTTCACCACACCTGTTGCGCTCCATGTTCGTTGGGAATTGGGAGGCGACGGTTTTCGGTAGCTCACTGCTCGCGTCTCTCGGTGGTTTGCTGGTGCTCGCCTTTGTGAGAGACGGGCCGTTCGATGTTGGCGGCGCCCGGTTCAACCCCCGTACCATGCTCAACATCTTCACGGACCGTGGACAACGGCTAACGCTGTTCGGCTACCTGGGCCACATGTGGGAGCTTTACGCTATGTGGGCCTGGATCGGGGCATTTCTGGGGATGGTCTACGGCACGGGGTCTCTCTTTGGGGGGCGGATCGATCTGTCCAGTGCCGTGGTATTCGCGACGTTCGGTGCCGGGGCAGCGGGCAGTGTGCTGGCGGGCATCGCCGCGGACCGGTACGGCCGGACGTTGACCACCAGCTTCGCTATGCTCCTCTCCGGGGCGTCGGCTCTGGTCATAGGATTTCTTCCGGTGGACTGGACTGTGGCTATCGGCGTTGTGGCCCTGGTCTGGGGTGCGGCCATTATCGCCGACTCGGCCCAGTTTTCCACGGCGATGACCGAGCTATGCGAGCCGCAGTATCGCGGCACTGCGCTGACCTTCCAGACGGGCCTGGGTTTTGCGCTGACGGTATTCACTATCTGGCTGGTGCCGGTGCTGGAGGATGCGGTTGGCTGGGGAGTAGCGTGGGCGGCCCTGGCTGTGGGCCCTGCCCTGGGGACGGTGGCCATGCTGCGGCTGAGAGGGACGCCCGATGCGCTGAAGCTTGCCGACGGCCGGCGGTGACGCCCCGCACGTCAACGCAGCCGAAGAATGTCAGCCTCCGCGAAAAGCGGCCCCACGTCCAGCTCCAGGGGCGGCGTGTTATACAGGACGTGGGGCACGCCGATATCCGCAACGTACAGCTCCCCAACCAGGTCCTTCGCCTCCTTGGCGCGCAGACCCTCTTTTGGCAGGGCCAGGGTCATGGTAGCAACGGCCTTGATGACAGGGTCATGGCCCATTCCCGTCGTCGCATCCAGACCGCTCGGAACGTCAAGCGCCAGGGTAGGAGCGGGGTGACGGTTGGCCACGCCGATAAGGACAGCCGCCGAGTCGCGGGGCGCCCCTCGCAGGCTATAGCCTATGAGGGCGTCAACGATCAGGTCCGCCGGAGGCAGCTCTACTGCGCCGTGGGCCACCTGAACCGGAACACCCAGACGCTCAAGGATAGCCAACTGATGGCCGGGCACCTCCGCAAGGTCAGGGGCTTCAGATGTGAGCCATACACGCACATCCGCTCCCCACATGTGGAGACGTCGCGCACATACCAGGCCGCCCCCTCCGTTGCCTCCTGTTCCCGCCAGGACCAGAACACGGCGGCCACGGGGATCACCATCCAGGAATCGGCCTCTTGCCAGATGCGCCAGGCCCCTCCCGGCGTTCTCCATCATCTGTAGGAGAGAGATGCCGTAGTCCTCAACCATAGCCCGGTCCACCTCGCGCATCTGATCCGCGGTGACGAAGGGTATGGTGAGCTCGCCGCTATCTGACAACATCAAACGGTCTTCTGTGGTGCTTCTCCCGATCAGTGAGCGGTGCGTCCATGCTCCTCGATCCGACTCCGCACCACGTCAAGCAGCTCGTCAGGGTCGTGGACCACCCATGCGTGCTCCAACGGTTTACTTTGGTGGAGACCCGCGATGGTAAACGGGGTTGCCACGGCTATGACGTTCATCCCTGCGGCAACCCCGGCCCTGACGCCTGCGGGAGAGTCCTCCAGGACCAGGCAATCAGCCGGCTCTACGTCAAGCGTTTGGGCCGCCAGCAGGTAGATCTCCGGGTCCGGCTTCGGGCTCTTCACATCCTCCCGTGCGAGGAGAAGGTCTACCGAACGCTCCAGATCCAGGGCGCGCAGTACGTGGAGCGCCTCCTGGCGTCGAGACATCGTGGCCACGGCGGTACGGCAATGAGCCTCTCCGGCAATACGAAGCAGGCCCACGGTGTGCGGCCACTGGTTATCCCGAACCACCTGAGGGTCCGCCATCATGTCATCATAGATCGACTTTCTCATGCCTGTGAGCACATCCCCGGGTGCAGAGACATTGTACTGGCCCATAAGCGGCTGTAGCTGCATCTCAAGGCCCAGGGTATCCACGATATGTTTTGAGGCGACCTCTCGGGACGAGCCCACCACTTGCCGGTATGCCTCTATGGCTCTGGCGTCTGGCTCCGGCAGTCCCAGAAGGTTCTGTACCGCCATGGCGTACGCCTGAGCCTTCAGCCGTTCCGACTGCACCAGCGTGCCATCCAGGTCAAACAGGATGGCACGGATCATAGCGGTTGCGGAACGGTTCGGGCGTACCAGGACGGGCACCGGTCGAAGTGAGGAAGCTCGAAGTGCATGCCGTCTCTCCCGTTGGCCACCTATTACAGCAGCTCGCCTCCGAGCGTCAACCAGTAGAAGACGATGTATGACCCCGCCACGAGCATCAGTCCGGCGCTGAGGGGCTGAATGTAGGGGAGCGCCCTTCTCAAGAAACCTGTCATGGCTCCTTTGAATAGGGCCATCCCCAGGGTGAGAGCCATGATGACAACCCCCATCCCCAGGCCGTAGAGGATGAACTGCCCCGTGGCGGCCAGGATACCCGAGGTCACCAGGGTGGTGCCAACTATTGCCAAAAAGATGGGCAGGGTGCAGCTCAGCGACGCCGTGCCGTAGCTGACTCCGAATAGGAAGTAGCCTCGAACGCTGACCTGGTTCGGGTTTCCGATGCGAGATCCAACCTGGCTGGCGAACCCGGTGTACAGCTTGTGGCCACCCAGCAGCCATGCGCCCGCCATAGTCAGCACGACTCCAATGCCCAGGCCCAGCCATGGCATGATATCGACAACGAACTGGCCGCCTGAACCAATAATCACACCCGCTACGCCGAACAAAAGGACCAACCCCGCACTGACAATACCGCCCAC
>JAPUKM010000035.1 GCA_027295645.1 Chloroflexota bacterium
AACGCCTAGCTATCTCGATCCGCGGAGGCTGCGCAATGCCCAACGAAGACCTCAACCTAATGGCGCACTTGATGCGTCGCGCCGGTTTTGGAGCAACCCGAGACGAACTCGAAGTCCTAGTACAGAAAGGATACGAGGCGACGCTCGAGGAACTGTTGGATCCAAAAGTAGAGGAACCTGCATACAGAGATGAGTTTCTGCGGTACCATCCAGGATTCTGGAAGCCGATCACGTCCCCTGGTATGGGGAGCGCCCCTTGGCTTCACGATTTGATTAACTCCGGACGGGTGCTGGAGGAGAAGGTAGCCCTCTTTTGGCATCAGGTGTTCGCCACCGGACAGTCGAAGATCGACCATTGGCATGAGGTAATGAGACAGGTAGACATGTTCCGGGAAAAGGGTATGGGAGACTACCGCGAATTGCTGGTGGAGCTTGCCCGGAATCCCGCGATGATATTCTGGCTGGATAACTGCGATAACCACGCCGATGCGGTTAACGAAAACTGGGGCCGCGAGTTGCTGGAGCTGGTCAGCATGGGCGTGGACAACTATACCGAAGAAGACGTGAGGGATTGCTCCAGAGCCTTCACCGGCTGGACTCTTGCTCCCAAGATCCCACGAAATGCTTATGGCCGGCACGACTGGGGGTTCGAGTACCGGGAAGAGGACCACGACGACGGCGAAAAGACCTTCCTGGGTCAAAGCGGACGGTTCAATGGAGAGGAGATTATAGACATTATCTGTCAGCAACCGGCCACGGCCCGGTTTATCGCCCGGCATCTTTACAACTTCTTCGTCGCTGATGAGACCCAGGTACCGTCCTGGTCGGCTACGCCTCCGATCGATCCAGATGCGATCGACACGTTAGCCCAGGCGTTCCAAGAGCACCATTACGACATCCGGTCGGTGTTGCGGGTGCTTTTCAACTCAGACTTCTTCAAGAATGCCCAATTTGCCAAGATAAAGAGCCCCGCCGAAGTGGTAGTGGGTCCCTTGCGGCTGGTGGGCGGGGATGAGTTCCCGTCGCCCGGCATTGGAAACCTGTCCAAGGAGCCCGGTTATATGGGACAGGAGCTGCTGAATCCTCCCAGCGTGGAGGGTTGGCACACCGGTCCGGAGTGGATCAACAGCGGAGCTCTGATGAAGCGGATCAATTTCACCGCCGACATGGTGGGAGATGTCACCAAACCAGGGGTCGTGTCCATAGTAGACCGGGTCCGGTCGCAAGGAGACCTCTCCTCGGAAAGATTCGTGGATGCTTGCCTGGACCTCATGGGTCCTATGGAAGTCATGGAAGAAACCCGTCAGGAATTGGTTGAGCATGCCAGTGAATCAGGCACGCTCACTTGGGGAGCAGGCGCAGGTGATGGCTCCGCCGAAAGGGTGGGAGAGATGCTGCAGTTGATCGTTTCGACGAGAGAATACCAGTACACTTAATTGGGGGGAATCAAGATGACTAAGACTAAGAAAGACCCGGTGCTGGTAGTGCTACAGCTATCCGGCGGTAACGACTATCTCAATACGGTCATTCCTTACACCGACCCCCTGTATCGTGACAACCGCCCGGGTGTCTCGATACAGGAGAACGACGTGTTGAAGATCGATGGGGATCTGGGGCTTCACCCCAGCATGGGACCTATAGCGGATATGTACAGCCGGGACGAGGTGGCCATCGTCCACGGCGTTGGGTATCCTAACTCGCCCCGGTCGCACTTCCGATCCATGGAGATCTGGCATACCTGTGAACCGGATAGAGTGGGCACCGAAGGCTGGCTTGGTCTGGCTGCCCGTGAGATCGATCCTAATAAAGAGAACGTGGTTACCGTAGTCAGTTTCGGGCCAAGCGTTTTTAGGGCCATTACCGTGCCAGGTGTGCCGGTGGCGTGCGTGAACAATCTTGACGAATATGGCTTGCTCACTGGCATTACCAGTGAACAAAGCAGGGATAAGCTTCTAAACCGGTTCACTCGAATGTACGCTCCTGCCATCGGGACCAGTCAGGTCATGGAATTTCTGGGCGAGACGGGACTGGAGGCGATGAAAGGAGCGGATATCTTGAAAGTGGCCCCGGAAACGTATTCCTCAAGCGTGGAGTACGCCGACACTACCATCGCCAAAAAACTCAAAGGGATCGCCCAGGTACACTTGGCCGGCCTCGGTACGCGCATCTTTTACTGTGACCATGGCAGCTTCGATTCCCATGCTAACCAGCTCGGTATGCACGCCAACCTATGGACGGAAGTATCGGAAGCTGTATCCGACTTCTTTGCTGACCTCAGGGAACATGACGCCGCCGACAACGTGATAATGCTCTTGTTCTCCGAGTTTGGCCGGCGGGTACGCGATAACGGTTTGGGCACCGACCACGGTGCTGGTGGCGTGGCCTTCGTCATTGGCGATCAAGTGAAGGGCGGACAGTATGGCGAGTACCCGTCCTTGAAGGCGGAGGACCTGCAACAAGGCGACCTGGTGCCTAACCTGGACTTCCGCGGCTTGTATTCAACAGTGCTGGAAAATTGGATGGGGCTGGATGCCACACCTATCGTGAAAGGGGCCTTCGAAAAGCCCCTGTTCGTCTGATCGTAGAACCGCCGGACCAGCGATGAGAAGGCCAGCAACCAGGGGAGTCCGCCGGCTCTTGAAAAGGGGGCGCTCCGGCACGCCCTTAGTCACGCTTCGATCTATAACGCTGCAATTGTTCCTTGGGGGAGAGATATGGTTACTCAATTAGTGGCCGGTCGCGTGTATGAATACAGCCGTAGTGTCGGACGCGGGGGCGCTGGCTTGGGGTTTAGCTTAGCGGTCGCCTCGGCGATCGGTCAGGGAGACCGGGTATATGTATTGAGCAGGGGTTCGGAGTCGGTTACCAACGTGCCTTGGAACCGCACCGGCAGAGGTAGCCGGGTAGGTATACTGACCATAGGTCCGGAGCCGGATGATGAAGAGTTTGTCTCTGAATTTGGAAAATACGGCGATGCCGAAGGCGAGTTTATCTGGCCGGCTGGATTGGCCCTAGATAGCCACGAAAACATATATGTCACAGACGAGTGGCTCAACCGAGTCTCAATCTTTGATAAAGAAGGCAACACGCTGGCTGTATGGGGCTCCGGAGGGGAAGGAGATGGCGAGCTACAGGGTCCCTCCGGAATAGCGATCGACCCGCAAGACAACGTATACATCGTTGATAGCCGCAACCACCGGGTCCAGAAGTTTTCCAGTGACGGCGTTTTTCTGTCCAAATGGGGTAGCTTTGGCAGTGACGACGGCTATTTTGACTCTCCTTGGGGTATCACCATCGACAACGCCGGCTATATATATGTGGCCGACCACAAGAACCATCGAGTGGAGAAGTTCACCGCGGAAGGCGATTTCGTTTCCCAATTTGGCAGCTTTGGAACGGGCCGGGGGCAGCTGAAATTCCCTGCCGACGTGGCGGTAGATTCCGACGGAGAAGTATATGTCTGCGACTGGGCCAACAATCGCGTGCAGCTCTACGACGCCAATGGCAAGTTTATAACCAGTTTCATAGGCGACGCCCAGCAACTTACCAAATGGTCAAAGATGATTGTAGATGCCAGTCCAGAAACGTTGAAACGCCGCCGTGAGGTCAGGAGTATGGAACCCGAATGGCGTTTCGCAATGCCCAGAGGGGTTACTTTCGACCCGGAAAAAGGACGGCTCCTGGTAAGCGATACCCATAGAAACCGCCTACAGATATATAACAAGTTAAAGGACTATCAAGAGCCCCAGCGAAACCTGTAGCGCCGGTAAGTCACCCTGCTGACTCTGGAACCTCAACACTACCACAGCTACAGCTTGGCGCGGGCCCATAAGCGCATAGGAGACTACCCAGAGCGGGTATCGTGCGAAGGGCTGGGGCCTACCCTCTCTTCCTCATAGGCCCAGTTTCGACGCTCGCCGGCGGATATGATTGTCCATGGACCACGACCAGGAAGAAATCTATATCCAAATGGCTCAGAGTAACCCCAACATGCTGTGCTCTGAGGCACCCTTCGAGATTCTGGAGGCGGCGTCCTTCGCCGGAGAAGAGCCGTCAGAGTTCATGACATTATATTTCACCGCCGGACATGTTGAGTGGTTGGCGCAAACCTATAAGAAGCGCATACACCTTGAGCAAGAAAGGATTGACCGGGCGGTCTTCTTATTGTGGCTCCGGGCGTCTAATCTCTACACCAGCCACCTCACTGGACGCGCGGACCCCGATTGGGAGAAGCGCTTGTTCTCGGATGAAGGCCTCTACTAACAGGTTTCTGATCCAATGATTAAGAGCGCCCGCTTCGCGGCGGCGGCGCCTTTAAGTCTGAATGGTACAAGGGAAAAACCGTAGGGTTATTCCGAAACTGGCCCCGCAACAACGGGGCCAGTTTGTATTTTACGCGGCAGGGGCTGGATGTAGTCAGACCGATGTTCCTGGGGCTCGGTAGAGTTTCGG
>JAPUKM010000036.1 GCA_027295645.1 Chloroflexota bacterium
GTTCCTATCGTGTCCTCCCGGAGAGTACGGCTCTAGCCTGAGTGCCACGGAAACGGCCACGGGAAGATCTCAACAGATACAGAATGGCGCGCCGGAGAGGCGGGCGTGGCGTTCTGTAATCGTATCTGATAGCATGGGGTATCACCACCGCCCGACATTTCGTAAACAGCAGGTTCTCGGTTCAGTCCCGGGCGGTGGCTCCAAGTCCCACTCTCTGGAGGCTACTGTAGATGAGCAAGCTCCTTGACCGTCTGGACCACATCACCCGAGGCGCTCCCAATGCCCTGGGCTTCACCGCCGCGGCATCCAGGGAGACCATCCCTCAGATGGCCCTGCTGGCACGAGTTACCACACCACGGCAGAGCGACATCTCCGCCCTGGCCGATGCCAAGGTGGACGCCTTCATTCTCAGTGATGAGGGCAAGAGCCCTAAGCAGACGGTCAAACCGCTGAAGGACCGCATCTGGGGAGCAATGGTTGAGAGGCTGGGACGCGAGCAGATGGAGGCCTACAAGGCAGCGGAAAGCGACTTCATGGTCTTCGGCATAGACGGCACGCTCGCGGACACGCTGGAGGAGGGAGAGGCGGCAAGGATACTGCGCATTCCCCCAAACCTGGAGGAGCCCATCCTGAGGGGCCTGGAGGACCTCCCGATCGACATTGTGCTGCTCCAGAGGCCCGGGGCCTCAGAGCCGCTGACCCTGACCCACCTCCTCGCCATCTCCAATGTGCGTACCGCCATGAGCCGGTATCTGCTGCTGGAGTGGGATGGCGAGCTCACCGCCCGCGACCTGGAACACCTCAGGGATATTGGCGTGGACGGTATTGTGCTGGACACGACGGAGGTGGGCGCGGATACCTTCAAGTCTGTCCGGCAGAGGATCGACGCGATGCCCAAGCGAAAGCCACGGGGAGAGCCGAAACCGGCCGCTGTTCTGCCCAGGTTTGGTGGACTCCCCGACACGGCTCATCATCACGAGGAGGACGAGGAGGAGGAGGAGGAGGAGATGTAGGGGGGCTCAGACCTCCAGGCGCCGCACCGTTCCATTCAGCAGCGTGAATACGACCGCCGCGCCGACAAGGAGCGCCGCCGCCAGGGCGAGGGCGTCGGGCGTTCCGATCCGCTCCGCCGCAATGCTCACCGGGATGACGCCGAGGGGCATAAGGCCCCAGTTCATCATGGAGATGCTCATCACCCGGCCATACATCTCCGGGGAGGAGAGGAGCTGGAGGATGGCGATGTTGGTGGACATGAAGACCGAAGTGGCGAACCCGACCACCAGCATCATGGCTGAAGCCAGGAACAGGTCACGCGTGAGGGTAAAGGCCAGGACGCTGAGCGACATGACAAGGGCGGCCCCCAGAAACAGTGCGCCCTTGCGCCGGGGGTTGCCCAGGGAGGCCAGCGCAATGGAGCCGGCCACCGCGCCAACACCCGACATCGACAGCAAGAGGCCCAGGACCCCGGAGCCGCCGTCAAGGGCCTCCACCACGAAGGCCGGCATCAGGACGAAGTAGCCCATGCCCAGCAGAACGGCCACGAAGGCCAACGCCATGACGGAGAGCAGGGTACGGTCGCTCACCACGTAGTTCACGCCACGAAGCACCTCCCGTCCCAGCCGCCAGTCCTCCGTTTTGTCGCCCCTCTGTGTGCCCGATACGGTGACCATGAGTATGGTCAAGGCGGCAAGAACGTTGAGGGCGGCCATCACGAAGAAGACGCCCTCAATGCGGATCACCGGTATCAGCACCCCCGCCAGTGCCGGGGCCACTACACGCGAGGCGTTCATGGCACCCATGCTGAGGGCGGAGGCGTTCATAATGAGGTCCCGCCCCACCAGCGCCGGGATCATCCCCTGCCGGCTGGGCATGTTGAAGGACATGAGGGTCCCGTCCAAGAATCCGATGACCAGCAGGTGCCACAGATCGACGGTGCCCTGGAGGACCAGGAGACCTACGAGCAGGCTGCTGACGCCGCTTCCAAGGTTGGTTGCGAAGATGAGGGTACGCTTGGGAAGGCGGTCGGCGACCGCCCCACCCACCAGGCTGAGAAGGGTCATGGGCGCGCCGAAGGAGGCCATCACCAGGGCTAGATCCAGCGGAGACCCGGAGAGCCCGTACACCAGCCAGCCGCGGGCGATCTGCCGCATCTGCAAGGTCATGCCGGCGGTGACGCCGCTTATCCAGTACCAGCGGTAGTTGACGACGGCCAGGGAGGCGAAGGTGTTCAGCCATCCACGCTTGGCAACAGGGGCATCGACCGGTTCCGAGATCTGTTTGGAGGGGTACGGTGAGTCAGAGGCCTGCTTGACCAAACGAGGGCATCCTTCCAGGTGGGGCTTGTAGCTGCAACGCCTCAGAGTATACCCTTGCGTACACGGGGGTCAACCGGATTCAGAGGTCGAGCCGCTTTCACAACGGCGCAGGATAGCCCGGTGGCCTGTACGGAAGCGCGGCCTATGGTACACTTGGATATGCAAGGTAGACCACCGCTTCAATGATCTTCGGCGCTCCGGACCAGATCCCCTTTCGCCTTCTGGCTCTGCTCATCGCCATTACGCTGCACGAGGCGAGCCACGCCGCAGCAGCCTATCTGTTGGGCGATTCGACGGCCCGGCGGCTGGGACGTCTCACGCTCAACCCTATCAAGCACATGGACCCGATGGGAACGCTGCTCATCGTCTTCGTGGGGTTCGGATGGGGCAAGCCGGTGCCGGTCAACGCCATGGCTTTGCGGCGTGGCCGCCAGGGTATGGGAGTGGTGGCCGCGGCGGGGCCGCTCTCAAACCTGGCCACCGCCGCCATAGCGTCCGTTCCGCTGCGGCTCGACCTGGTGTCGATGCCTTCAACCTTCTCGTTCACCGATGCCATCAGCGCCGGGCCGGAGGCGTTCGTCAGCGCCCTGCTGCTCTTCGTGGTCGCGTTCAGCATCATCCTGGCGGTGTTCAATCTCATTCCCCTCTTCCCCCTGGACGGCTCCGGCGTTGCCCTTGGCGTCCTGCCCGTCGAGCAGGCCAGGCAGTTTGCCAAGCTGGAGAAATATGGACCGGGCTTCCTGATGCTGCTGATCGGGGCGGACTTTATCCTTGGCGTGGGTATTCTGAGGGCGGTCATTTTCCCTGTGGTAAACTATGTCAGCATCATTTTGCTTGATGTAAGGCTGTTCGGGTGAGCAGCCCCGCAAGGAGAGGCGGACGTGGACAAAATAGCGATCATCGGCATGGGGCTGATCGGCGGCTCCATCGGACTGGCGCTCAACAGGGCCAACCGCGGCACTCTGGAGGTTGTGGGGTTTGACACCGAGCCCAAGGCGGCCAAGCGGGCGGTGAAGCTGGGCGCCGTATCGAAGGCCACCCGGCATCTGAACGAGGCCGTGGGGGGGGCCAACATGGTGATCATCGCGACCCCGGTCCTCGCCATCCGGGAGACCCTGGAGGCGATCGCGGGCATGCTCTCTCCCGGGTGCGTGGTCACGGATACCGGAAGCACCAAAGAGGCGATCATGACCTGGGCGGAGGAGTATCTCCCGAAGGAGGTCAGCTTTGTCGGCGGCCATCCGATGGCGGGCAAAGAGACCTCCGGCATCGATGCCGCGGACGCGGACCTGTTCAAGGACGCCCGGTACGTGGTGATTCCTGGCCGCACCGCCAGCCAGGAGGCGATAGAGGCTGTCCTGAACCTGGTACAGCTTCTGGGCGCGCGGAACTTCTTTCTGGACGCCTTCGAGCACGACAGCTATGTGGCCGCGGTGAGCCATCTGCCCATCGTGCTGTCGGCCGCGCTGGTGACGGCGGCGGCGAAGAGCCCCTCCTGGCGCGAGATCTCCAAGCTGGCCTCGACGGGGTTCCGGGACGCCACCCGCCTCGCTTCGGGCGATCCGATTATGAACCTGGACATCTGTCTCACCAACCGCGACGGGATCCTGTACTGGATAGACGAGACGGTCAGGGAGCTCCTGGAGTACAAGAAACAGATCGCCGCGGCCACCACGGAGTCCGGCGATGAGGAGGCGATCGATAAGCTGGCCGACACCTTCGCCAACTCCTGGGAAATTCGAGAGAGATGGCTGGCCCACTACGAGTCGGGCCGCGACGATGATGGCGATAGCAGCAGGCCCGAAACGCCCGGCGCCGGTGATCTGATGGGCGAGATGCTCATGGGCAGGGCGATCCGGGACCGCTACAAGAAGATGTCCTCGCTGTTCGAGCGCCAACAGGAGGACCCCCGCAGGCGACGCCTGCGCCGATCTTGAGCGTCCCGGCATGAGAGAACGGGTCACCGCCCCCGCGCGCCTGGAGGCCACCGTGTCTCCGCCCGGCGATAAATCGATCTCCCATCGTGCTGTTCTCCTGAACAGCATCGCCCTGGGAACAGCCACGGTGACCAACCTCTGTGTTGGCGACGACCGTGCCTCCATGCTCCGCTGCCTGCGGGGGCTGGGCGCCAGCATCGAGCGCGAGGCCGATCCGGGCGGCAACGAAGCCAATGACCGGTTCATCATCAGGGGCAGCAGCATGGACGGCCTTGCGGAGCCGCACGAAACGCTGAACGCCGGCAACAGCGGAACGACTTTGCGGCTGGTCTCCGGCCTGCTGGCGGGGCAGCCCTACTTCAGCGTCATCACGGGTGACCGGTCGTTGCGGTCCCGGCCCATGGGCCGCATTGTGAAGCCGCTGAGAGAGATGGGCGCGCGGGTGATGGGTCGCTCCGAGGACTCGCTGGCGCCCCTCGCCATCCGCGGGGGCGACCTGCACGGCATCGAATACGATATGCCGGTGGCCAGCGCACAGGTGAAATCGTGCCTCCTCATCGCCGGGCTCCACGCCCAGGGGAAGACGGTCATCCGCCAGCCCGCCGCTACCCGCGACCACACGGAGCGTATGCTGGAGCGCATGGGTGGCGACATCACTGAGGACGGCCTGACCATCACCGTGCGGCCCGGCAGGACACTCTCGGCCACTGACGTGCGTGTGCCGGGTGACATCAGCTCGGCCGCCTACTGGCTTGTGGCGGCGGCATGTCATCCGTCGGCGCGGGTCACCGTGCTGAACACCGGCATCAACCCCACCCGTGGAGGGATCCTTGAAGTCCTGCGGGCGATGGGGGCCAGGGTGACGGTCACACATGTCAGAAGCGAGGGCGGCGAAGAGGCCGCGGATATCACCGTCGAGTCCAGCCACCTGGTGGCAACGGAGGTCGCGGGAGAGCTGCTCCCCCGCCTCATCGACGAGGTGCCGGTGATCGCTCTGGCCGCCTGCTTCGCCAAGGGCGAGACGGTGGTCCGGGACGCCCAGGAGCTGCGGGGCAAGGAGTCCGACCGGATCAGGACGACGGTGCAGGGGCTCTCCAGGCTGGGGGCGGATATCCGGGAAACACCGGACGGTATGGTCATCCGTGGAACCGGAGGGCTGCGCGGAGCCGCCGTGGGAAGCCACGGCGACCACCGGCTGGCGATGACCCTGGGAGTTGCCGGCCTGCTGGCCACGGGCGAGACGGTGGTCCGCGGGGCCGAGGCGGCCCGGGTCTCCTATCCAAACTTCTGGGACGACCTCCGGGCCGTTGCCGGGGAGCACCGGGAGGCCTAGCGGGTTGACCGATCAGGCCCATCCCCTACTGGTGGTGATCTCCGGCCCCTCCGGAGTGGGCAAGGACGCCGTCCTGGAGCGGATGAAGCGGCTTGAGCGGCCATGGCACTACGTGGTCACCGCCACCACCCGGGCGCCGCGCCCGGGCGAGCGCGACGGCGAGGAGTACATCTTCCTGGACACGGCACGGTTCGAAGAGATGGTGACGCAGGACCGGTTCCTGGAACACGCGGAGGTGTACGGCCACCGGTACGGCGTCCCGCGAGATCAGGTGGAGGAGGCCCTCCGTTCAGGAAGGGACGTGATCGCGAAGACCGATGTCCAGGGCGCGCGGACGCTGAGAGCAGCAGTACCCGGCGCGACGCTAGTCTTCATAGCTGCGCCCTCCATGGAGGAGCTTGAGGCGCGGCTGCGGGGACGGAAGACGGACCGAGGCACCGACCTTCGGCGACGGCTGAAGACGGCGCGGGAGGAGATGGAGCGCCAGGGGGAGTTCGACCATGTGGTGGTGAACCACCAGGGGCGTCTGGAGGAGACGGTGGCCGCGATTGAGAGGATCATCCAGGAGACGAAGCGCCGAGCAGCCGGCAGGGGAGCACTATGAGCGACATCTCACTGTTCGAGGCGATGCGTACCCAGCGGTCCATTCGCAGGTACGCCAGCGATCCGGTCCCGGACGAGCTGATCGCCACCATTATCGAGGCGGCCACGCACGCGCCCAGCGCCACGAATCGCCAGCCGTGGCACTTCCTGATCATCCGAGACCGGGAGCTGAAGCGCCGCATGGGTGAGTGGTACGTGGACGCCTGGTCATCCATCTACCCCAATGTGGACCCCAGCACCCTTCCCCAGTCCTCACGGTCGGGGCTGGAGCTGGGCCGCGGCATGGTGGATGTCCCCGCCCTGGTCCTGGTGTGCCTGGACATCAGCGAGGAGCGGCCCACCACCCCCTCTCTCATCCATGGAGCATCGATCTATCCGGTGGTGCAGAATATCATGCTCGCCGCCCGCGCCCTGGGGCTGGGCACCGTCCTGACCACCATTCACCGCAAGCACGAGCAGGAGATCAAGAAATTACTGCGGATTCCGGCCAGCGTGGAGACGGTCGCGCTTATCCCACTGGGCTACCCGGCGGAGGGCGAGCGCTTCGGGGGTGGGAAGCGCAAGCCGGTGGATGAGGTTACGTCCTACGACCGGTGGGGGCAGCGCGCTCCCTAGGCCCGGTAAGGCCTACGCGCTTCCACCGTCGAAGGTGATGACCTCCGCCCGCTTGCGCTGAAAGGCGACGTACTGCCCCCTGGTCATCGGCCTTTCGGCCTTTTTGATCACCTCTTTCGCCCCGGCAGCGCCGTTGGCCAGCAGGTCGATGACCGTCATGGCCATGGCCTTGGCCGGGTTGATCACCGCCTGCTCGTAGTCCCGGACAAGGTAATCGGCACCGTGGCCGGTGCCGGTCACGCCGCCGGCGTAGGGATGAATGAGGGGAATAATCTGGCTGAGGTCCCCCATATCCGTGGAGCCGCCGCCGTTGTGGCGCGGCGTCCTCACTCTGATGCTGCTCTTCCCCACCACGTCCGCCGCGTTTCTGTGGAAGAGCTCCTGCATGGTCAGGTTGTTGCGCATGGGCATGTAGCCGGGGATATTGGTGATCCGCACACTGGCGCCCACGGACAGTGCGCCCGCCTTGAAGCACCGGTCCACCTTGGCGCTGTTCTCCGCCAGCATGTCCAGATTGGCCGAGCGGACGCGCCACTCCAGGGTGGTGCTGGCGGGCACGGCGCTGACGGCATCGCCGCCGTGGGTGATGATCCCGTGGGCGCGCACAACGTCCCTCTCCCGGAAGGTCTCCCGGTTGGCGTTGATGGCGGAGAGGGCAAAGGTGGCGGCGTTCAATGCGTTGATACCCAGGTGGGGCGCGCCGCCGGCGTGGGCGCCTTTGCCGGTGAACTCCACGTACTTGACCACGTGGGCGTTGCTGGTGCCGCCCACGGCCATCTTGAACCGCTCCACGGTGGTGTGGCAGAGCATCGCCATGTCCACATCGTCGAACTCGCCGAGACGGATCAGCTCCTGCTTGCCGCCCATGAACTCGATCTTCCTCTCCTCTCGCAGGCGGAGGCGTCGCTCCACTTCGATGAACTCCTCGGCGGGGACGGCGAAGGGCACGATTCTCCCTGAAAGAGCGCCGAGCACCTGGGGGACGGTGAGGCCCACCATGGCCCCCAGCATGCTGCCGATCTGGCAATGGTGGCCGCAGGCGTGGGCGGCACCGGTGGTTGTATCGTGGTAGGGGTGCTCCTGCACCTTGAGGGAGTCAAGCTCACCAACAACCGCGACGCTGGGGCCGGGGCCGGCCTTACCCTCCACGACACCCTTGACGCCGGTGAGGGCCAGCCGGGAGCGGAAGGGTATGCCCATGGCACGGAGCTTCCGCTGCACCAGGCGGGAGGTCCTCCTCTCGGTGAAGCCGGTCTCGGGGTTGTTGAGGATGGTGGTGGCGATGCCGATGATCTCCTCTCGCCGCTGCTCGATGGCGGCGACGGCGGCCCTTTTGAGGTCATCTATGGTTGTGGACATGGGTCGCTTCCTACTCATGGTATCGATGGTTTTTACGGTTCCTGTGAACTATAGACTGCAGTGGGTCTTCTAACCCTCCGCCCACTCCTCTTCCCGGGCGAAGCCGCGCATGAGCTTCAGGTAGGCGTTCCTAGTCAGAGAGCGCTTGGCCTTTGCCTTGACCTCTTTCGCCCCGGCGGCACCGTTTGCCAGCAGGTCGATCACGGTCATGGCCATCGCCTTGGCGGGATTGAGCACAGCGAGGGTGTAGTCTTCGATGAGATAGTCGGCGGCGTGGCCGGTGCCTGTGGCGCCCATGGCGTAGGGATGGATGGCCGGCATGAGGTGACTGAGGTCGCCCATGTCGGTGGAGCCGGTGAGGTGCTCCCCAGGCTTGACATGCCTGCCACCCACTACGGAGGCGGCGTTGTGGCGGAAGATGGTCGCCATGTCGCCGTTGTTGGCCAGCGGGAGATAGCCCGGGATGGTGGTGATACGCACCCTGGCGCCCACCGCCATGGCCCCGGCACGCAGGGCGCGGTCAACCTTCCGGTCCCACTGCTTGACCGCTTCGAGGGTCCTGCCTCGCACGAAGGTCTCCATACGAACGTCCGCGGGCACGGCGCTGACGGCATCGCCGCCGTGGGTGATGATGGGATGGACCCGGACCGTATCCTCGGCGCGGAAGGTTTCGCGGAGGGCGTGGACCGCCTGGAGGCCAAGCATGGCGGCATTGAGGGCGTTGATCCCCTTGTGGGGCGCGCCACCGGCATGGGCGCCGCGCCCCAGATACTGGATGTGCTTCACCACCAGGCCGTTGCTGGTGCCGGGAAGCCTGATCTTACTGCTGTTCTCGGCGACCGCGGTGTGGGTCATCATCGCCATATCGATGTCGTCGAACTCACCCAGGCGCACCAGCTCCGACTTGCCGCCGATGAACTCCACCTGCCCCTGGTCCCGTAGCTCCTTGCGGTACTCCACCTCAATGAGCTCCTCGGCGGGGACGGCGAAGAGGACCACGCGACCCGCCAGCTCCGCCATTGCGCCGGAATCCCGAAGCCCCATGGCGACGCCCAGCATCATGGCGATCTGGCAGTGGTGGCCGCAGGCGTGGGCGGCGCCGGTCTCCGGGTCCGCGTGCGGGTGCCCCGCGACGATCATGGAGTCCAGCTCTCCGATGACGGCCACCGAGGGGCCGGGCGTGCCTCCATCAGCCCAAGCCTTCACGCCGGTCAGGGCAAGGCCGTCCTTGTGGGGAAGTCCCATGGCGTCAAACTGCTCCCGGACGAACCGGGAGGTCTTCTGCTCGCGGAAGCCGGGCTCCGGATTGCCGAGGATGTGGGTGGCGAATCCTACGATCTCCTCGGCCCGCCGGTCGATGGCTTCACACACGCGGGCCTTCATCTCATCGTTTGTGGACATGGCGCTTCTGTGGAAACGGGCGGCGGCTCACCCCTTCGCGGCGCATTGTAGCAAAGGGTCAAAGCGATACGTCACATGGACCTTAGCTTCGCAACTACCTTATCACGTAGGTTGTTGAGCGATCTCGTCTTTCGTCGGCGACGTGCGTGATATCATATCGCGTACCGATTCCCGAGGGAATGCCATGCTGCTCTCTTCACCTTCACGTAACTGATATGACCACTCCAAAAGCCGTCCTGTTTGACCTGGACGATACGCTACTCGACTCGTACGGGACTCGGCTCAATGCTCTCCAGACCGCGTTCATCAACGCCGGGATCAGCAGTCCCTCTGCTGAAGAGCTGCTGCAGAACCTGGATGGGAGTCCCTTCGCGCCGATCGCCAACAGAATCGGGGCCGACCACGGCCTCGAGTATGATCTATACGCCATGTACCAGCAGGTCCTCTATCCCACGCCGCCCGGCCTAAACACGTTGTACCCAGGCATCAAGCCGGTGCTCGAAAGCCTCTACGCACGGGGCACGAAGCTTGGAGTGATCACTTCGAGACTGCGGCAGGTCCAGATCGCCGGCGTATTTTCGGGAGCCTCGCAAGAGTTGAAGGAGACGGGCGTCGCGGGACTGTTCGACGTGGTCGTGGGATACGAGGATACGACCAACCATAAGCCCCATCCGGAACCTGTTCAACTGGCGCTTACCACACTATCCGTTTCTGCCCAGGATACGATCATGGTCGGCGACACGCCTGCCGATATTGAGGCGGGGCGGGCAACCGGCTGCCGGACATGCCTGGTCACCTGGGGGACGATACGGGATGCGGCCGAAAGGGCTCATGCTGATTTCGTTGCGGAGACACCGGAGGAGCTGCTCTCACTCCTCGCAGGATGAGAGCGGTGATATCTCCTAGTAATGCCTGACACGTCCTCCAACCCTCAACCGCAGGCCCGCTTCTACTATGGCTGGGTCATCGTTGTAGTAGTGGCCCTGGCAGGTTTCACGCA
>JAPUKM010000037.1 GCA_027295645.1 Chloroflexota bacterium
CCAGCGTCCAGAATGTCATCATCGTGATTACGGTCGTCTCCGTGCCCCGGATGGTCAGAGTGGTGAGATCTTCGGTGCTGAGCCTGCGGGAGCAGCAGTTCGTGGAAGCGGCCAGAGCTCTGGGCGTTCCGGCCTGGAGGATTCTTGCGCTCCACATTGCCCCCAACACCCTGGCTCCGGTCATGGTCCAGGGAACCTTCATCTTCGCGCTTGCGGTGATAACCGAGGCGAATCTCAGCTTCCTAGGGGCGGGCGTCCCACCTACTACTCCCAGCTGGGGCAACATCATGGGTCAGGGACGGACCTATCTGCAGATCGCCGTATGGGTCACATTTTTCCCCGGGGTCTTCCTCTCCCTCACCGTGCTTTCCATCAACCTTCTGGGAGACGGACTCCGCGATGCCCTGGACCCCAAGCTGAGGCGCCGAGCGTAACTCCCTGTTCCGAGTGTTGCCACGGACGTGCGCGGTCGGGCGCCCCCTCGGCCGCTAGGTGCGCACACTTCACTCCAGCGCGTAGAGAATGCCGTCTCTGGTCGTGGCATAGAGGACCCGTTCGGCGAATACCGGTGTAGAGGTAATCCCGCTACCCAGGTCTACGTCCCATCGGCGGCGCCCCGTGATGGCATCGATAGCGTAGAGCCGGCCTCCCGAGTCACCTGCGAAGAGAACGTCTCCTACCACTGAAGGAGAAGCCTCAAAAGAGTCCTGGGCCTGGAACTCCCAGACCTTCTTCCCGGTGGCCTGATCCAGAGCGAACAGCGAGCCAGAAAGGGAAGCCGCGTACACATTGCCCCAGGCCACCACTGGCGTCGTAACAAATTCCCCGTCGCCCTCGCGGAAGAACCACACGAATCCTCGCTGCTTGGGGAGGGTGTCCGTTATCCCCCACGCGAATAGCTGAATCCTGAACCAGACGTAAAACCGCTCGAAGGGCAACCTCCGCTGAGTCCAGTCGACCGCTCGGACGCGTCCGCCACCATCGGCAACATACACGTGTTCACCATGAAAGACGGGGCCGCCCTCAGCGCTGATGGGGACCCGGTAGTCGAGGCGCATCCCGCCGTTGCTCAGGTCTAGGACGTAGAGCCTCGTGCTCATGTCAGTAAAGGCCAGAACCGGCGCCCGGATGGCGGGGTCGGAGCGTATCGAGTTTTCCGCCGTGAAGCTCCACCGCTTGTCGCCGGTCTCGGCGTCCAGGGCGTAAAGCCGCCAGTCGTTGGACCCGACGTAGACCACCTCGTCGTAGACTACGGGCGAAGAGAGGACTGGCTTGTCCGTGTTGAACTCCCAACGCAGCCCTCCGGTATCCTTATCCAGCGAGATCACCCGGCCATCTTCGAGCCCCACAAATACCGAATGCCCCGCCACCGCGGGTGACGATCGCCCCAGGCCCGGAGCAAGATACTCCCAGCGGAGGGCGCCCGAGGCAGCGTCCAAGGACACTATTCTTCCGTTGCCGGCGGCGAGGAAGATGCTGCCATTCACCACTGCAGGCGACGAATGGATGGGGCCGTCAGCATCGAACCGCCATCTTACCCGACCGGCTGGCATCGCCCCCGTGAACTCAACGAAGGCGTTTCGGTCCGGGGCCCGTTGCGACATGGCCCACTCGCCCGGCCCTGATATGGAGCTTATGGATGGAATGGACGATGGCGAGAGGTCCACGGGACGGAGGTAGCTGTACATCTCCCAGACAGTCAGAGCGCCCAATGCGGCCAGAAAGACCGCCAAGCCCAGCCCGACGCGCCACCGCCTCCCATTGCGCTTCCGCCCTGGCACCTGCCATCCCATGCCAGCCGCAGTTCGGATCGGCTCGATCTCCACCTCTTCAGCCGGCCCCATGTGCCCGCCTCTCATGCGGCTCTCGGGGCGGTCCCTTCACCCCGCAGATCCGAGGGCGGACGCGATGCGGTCCCGGTTTCCCCTGCCGCCCGTGCCCATCGTACGATTGGCCACAGAGGACGTCAACTGACCCTTCCGGTCGGGTCGGCTGTAACCCAGCGACCTAAGGGAGGATACGAACGCAAACGGTAGGGAAGTCTCCAGAATCGTCGAAGTACATCAGCGTTCGATTTGACCTCACGATTCCGGACGGATTTGCTCCTGGCGTCGACCTGATCCTTAGCCCGCTTCATATCCCGGATCCCAGCTTTCCCGCTCAGGCCAACTGCAAAAACTTGAACTCGTAGGCCCTCGTGGGTTAGCGGCCGCCCGTCCAGCGCGAGTCGGAAGCCTATGTACAGCGAACGCACAACATTGCCTTACGTAGCCGGCCACCGGCCACCATCTCACGGTCTCTGCAACAGAACTCGTGATTCACCACTTGCCCCTAGCCATCTAGCTGTCCCGGGTCAGAACTCCCTGTCCTGTCAGCAGCTCCCTGCCAAGGGACCGGGGTTATCGCCGCAGCTCAGATCGGGCAACTCAAGATTCGTGGAACACCCAACTTGCGATGCCGTAGCGTACGGTTCATGAGTCTCGGACACGTCTGATGATACGGTGGGGACGTTGATCCTCTAAGTCCAGGGCTCGTCCGATACTCTTTGCTTGATACTGCCATCGGAACACGTAGACGACGGACTTGAACTATCTGGCCTGGCAAGTTCCCGTGACGCGCCACTATTTCGGGCACGTATGCAAGGCCAGTTTTTGACGCGTTCAGGAAAGGGCTGCTACACTTCGCGCACCGTCGAGGGAAGCTTCCATGTTGTGCCGGCAGTGCAATCAGGCCAACCCCTCTGGGGCTCGCTTCTGCAACTCCTGCGGCACCGAGCCCGAGTGGAGAGGTCGCTGCTCACCTGCCTGAGGAACGCCGCCGCCTGGGAGAGAGGTGAGTTAGGGTCAGGGACTTGATACGACTCGCCGCCGAGAGCGATGCCGAACAGATGCTCGCGATATACGCGCCAATAGTGCGCCAGACCGCCATCTCATTCGAGCTCGAGCCACCATCGCTGGACGAGTTCTGGGCTCGCGTCCGTGGGACTCTCGGGCGCACTCCCTGGCTCGTATGCGCCTCCGTCGAGGAAGTGCTCGGATATGCGTACGCCGGCCGGTATAGGCCTCGT
>JAPUKM010000038.1 GCA_027295645.1 Chloroflexota bacterium
GCTGGCTCATCGAAAAGCTCGGCCCCCGGGCGGTTACTCGCCTGGGCGTGGTGATGCTCGGGGTCGGATTCATGCTCTTCAGCCAGATAGACTCCGTCCTGAGCTACTACCTGACCTTTGCCCTCATGGCCATCGGCGCAAGCCTCGCCACCTTCCTGACCGTTTCCAGCGCAGTAGTGAACTGGTTCATCAAGAAGCGGGCCCTCGCCATCGGGTTGACCATGAGCGGCTTCGGCTTCGGTGGTCTGCTCGTGCCCTTCGTCGCCTGGTCTCTGCTCACGTTTGGTTGGCGGGCCACCGCCTTTTACTCCGGCGTGCTGGTCCTCCTGCTAGGGCTGCCGATCGCCCAGATCATGCGCCGGGCCCCGGAGGACTACGGGTATCTTCCCGACGGCGAGATCGAGAACGACGCCGACCGGACGGCGGCCTCTCACCTGGCCGAAGAGAGAGCCACCACGGCGGCGCTTAGAGGAGAGCCCGCTGACTTCACCCTGCGAGAGGCCATGCGGACCTCCTCCTTCTGGTTGTTGAGCGTGGGCCACGGCCTCGCCGTGCTGACCGTCGGCGCCGTCTCGTTGCACCTGATCCCCCACGTCGTTGATAGAGCTGGCCTCTCCATCCCAACGGCTGCCGGAGCCGTGGCCGCCATGACAGCGTTCAACATCGTCGGCCAGCTTGGTGGAGGCCTCCTGGGCGACCGCGTCAGCAAGAGAGCAGTAGCGGCCGGGTGCATGCTACTGCACTCCGCCGCCATGATCATACTGGCCTACGCCACCTCCATCGTCCCCGTCTTCATCTTCGCCGTGATGCACGGCCTGGCATGGGGCACAAGAGGGCCAATGATGACCACCATCCGCGCCGACTACTTCGGCCGCACCCACTTCGCCTCCATCATGGGCTTCTCCTCCCTCATCGTCATGCTCGGCATGATCGGCGGCCCCCTCTTCGCCGGCTTCATGGCCGACATCGCCGACGGCTACACCACAGGCTTCGTCGTCATCGCCTTCCTGACCGCCACCGGCTCCATATTCTTCCTACTCTCAACCAAACCAACACAGCCCCTCGCCTCAAGACTCCCCTCCGACGCCCTCTCACCCTGAGTGCCCCACCACGCTGTCATTCTGAGGAGTCCCGACCTTTGGAACGACGAAGAATCTAAGACCGCGTCCCTAGATTCTCTCTCCATCAGAAAACACTACCTGTCCTGTTCATCCTGAAACTTCCCCGCCACCCTCCCCTACCCCATCCACCTCCAATCCTGGTATCCTGACCACGGCAGCCCTGTGCGCCACGGTCCACACCGGTCTCCCTCCCATAGCTGTGAAACGCGCACAAAAAAAATATCGATCAACTTCCAAAGGAGAACAATCAAACTTGCCCGCCCGCCCGTTTGCCCGTTGCTTACAAGCCTGCGTGACCACCCATGAAACTCCTCCACTTCGCTGACCTCCACATCGGCGTCGAGAACTACGGCCGCACCGACCCCGACACCGGCCTCTCCACGCGCCTCCTCGACTTCCTCGCCACCTTCGACGAGCTGGTAGACTTCGCCCTCGCCAACCACGTCGACGCCGTCCTCTTCGCCGGCGACGCCTACAAGTCCCGCGACCCCTCGCAGACCCACCAGCGCGAGTTCGCCAGCCGCATCGCCCGCCTCGCCAATGAGGGCATCCCCGTCCTCCTCGTCGTCGGCAACCATGACCTTCCGGCCATCCCCGGTCGCGCCACCGCCGTCGAAATCTTCCCCACCCTCGCCATAGAGAGAGTCTTCGTCGCCGACCGCATCGCCACCATCCTCCTTCCCACCAGGTCCGGCCCGCTCCAGGTCGTCAGCCTTCCCTGGGTGCGCCGCAGCGCCTTCCTGGCCCGTGACGAGACCCGCGACCTCACCCTTGACGACATCACCCGACGTCTGGAGGAGAGCTTGACAGGCCTCCTCAGCCTGGAGTTCCAGCGCCTGGACCCATCCATCCCCGCCGTCCTCGTCGGCCACGTCACCGCCCGCGGAGCCAGCGTCGGCTCCGAGCGCTCCATGATGCTCGGCCGCGACCACTCCCTGAACATCTCAGACCTGGCCAACCCCCTCCTTGACTACGTCGCCCTCGGCCACATCCACAAGCACCAGACCCTCAGCGAAAACCCCAAAGTCGCCTACGCCGGCAGCCTCCAGCGCGTCGACTTCTCCGAAGAGGACGAGCAGAAGGGCTTTTGCGTGATCGACATCGACCCCGACAGGCCCCAGGGCACCCGCCTCGTCGGCTTCCACCACCAACCCGTCCAGGCCCGACCATTCCTCACCATCGACGTCCAGGTCCGACCCCACGACGAAGAGCCCACCGACCGGGTTCTCAAGGCCATCGCTGGAAAATACATAGACGGGGCCATCGTGCGGCTGCGTATTGAGGTCCCGGAAGAGTTGGAATCCCGCCTTCAGGAGACCCCCATCCGTGACGCTCTCTCACATGCCCACTACATCGCCGCAATCCAGCGCAACGTCGTCCGCCCCCGGCGCACCCGCCTCTCCCCGGAGGCCAGCCGCGGCCTCGCTCCCCAGGAGGCCCTTCGCCTCTACCTCGACTCCCGTAACACAGAACCCGAGCGCGCTGCCCTCCTGCTCCGCCACGCCGAATCCCTCATGCGGGAGGAGCTCGGCGACGATTCGGAGTAGCCCAGCATGTTGAATCGATTTGACCCTCACCTCCATCAAAACTAATGAGATACATCCAAACGCCGTACAGCATCCGTAATCTACATAGGAAGATAGCATGCAACCTGCCACAAAAGCTCGGCCCGTGAATCATCCAATAGCCAGAAGATACCGCCTGGCGGCCCTCCTTGCCGCCGTGCTCGTAGTGAGCATAGCCTGTGGTAGTGGCGGCTCGTCGGGCTCCACCCAGACTGATGACCTTGACCCCGCCCCTGACTTCACCACCGTCCTCTACTCGGGTGGTACCGGGGAATTCACCCTTTCGGAGCAGCTGGGGCATCCTGTATTGATCAACATCTGGGGCTCCTGGTGCCCACCCTGCCGCGCCGAGTTTCCGGCCCTTCAGCAGGCATGGGACAAGTACAAGGATCAGGGGCTCGTCCTCTTCGGCGTCAACGCCGGCGCCTTTATCAAGGACTCGGAGGAAGAGGCAAAAGAGTTCCTTGAGGAGCAGGGAACCACCTTCATGACCGGCCCTGATATTGATGACCAGATCATCCTTGACTACCGCGTCCTCGGCTTCCCTGCTACCTACTTCATCACACCTGGTGGTAAAATCTACGAGACGTGGACCGGCCAAATAGACGACAAAAACCTGAACCGGCTCATCGAGGAGCTGTTGGCCCTCTGAGCCCCCTTGCCCTAGCACCTGTCTACCCTCAGACCCCAAACCCACGTTGGTGCGGATGAGCCCTTCAGAGCTGTTTATCCTGGGGGCCCGCTGGCTTCATACCCTCGCCGCCGTTGCATGGGTAGGGGGAGGGCTCTTCTACCTCCTCGCCCTACGACCCGCCCTGCAGGGCTCCAGCTTCAGCGAGAACATCAATAAGCGTGTGGCACAAGAGTTCAGGAACGTCGTGGACACCGCCATCTGGGTGCTCCTGGTCACCGGCGCCATCCTCTTCCTGAACCGCGTGACCTCTGACCACGCCACCGTACCGTACGGCGTCGTCCTCGGCCTCAAGATCGCTCTTGCCGTGTGGATGTTCTATCTGGTAGGGTTTCGCCAACGACGAAGCGCAGCCCCCTCCTGGGAGGAGAGCGCTGGTCCCGGACGCCCGCTCCTGCGTCGAGCAAAGGCGGTCTTCTCCGGCACCAACCTGATCCTTATCCTGGGAGTGGTAGTCTTGCTGCTCTCAAGTATCCTGGGAGAGCTATTTGAAATCGACCTCACGAACGGCTAGCGACTATCGCAAGAAATCCCCATGCGACGTGACCTGATAGACATACTGGCCTGCCCGGTGTGCAAAGGCCCTCTGGAGTTGAAAACCCTCAGGGAGGAGGCTGAGGAGATCGTTGAGGGAACCCTCGCTTGCGGTCAGTGTCAGGAAGAGTACCCCATTGAGGACTCCATCCCGAATCTCCTTCCGCCAAGCATGCGCTCCTAGTCCCCAGGCGTCGGGGCTGTGCTAGAAAGCTCCAAGGGAGGCCCCCATTGACGCACTCCATCAACGCCAGGGGCCTGTGCTAACAGTTCGCCCACCGATAGGCCGGACACCGGATGCACCTGCGTCGAGGCGATCTCCGCCAGCGGCACCAGCACGAAGGCCCGCTCCGCCATACCCGGGTGAGGTACGGTAAGGCTCGCCGTCGATATCACCTGGTCCCCATAGAGAAGAAGGTCGATATCCAGAA